>JAGLIP010000053.1 GCA_023142905.1 Candidatus Aenigmatarchaeota archaeon
TCTTGTTTTTAGGATCCCATTTCGAAAATCGATACCAAATATCTTTATCAATTCCAAGTGCTTTCATGATGTAATTTATCAAATCAAGCGTCTTTTTGAACTCATCTTCAATCTGTTCCGAAGTACATATTATGTGCCCTTCAGCCAATGTAAACTGGCGAACCCTTATAAGCCCGTGCATCTCACCTGAAGCCTCGTTTCGAAAAAGCGTTGATGTCTCGTTATATCTTAAAGGAAGGTCGCGATAGCTTCTTGACTTTGATTTGTATATCATAAACTGAAAAGGACAGGTCATTGGCCTTAAAGCAAGAACTTCATCTTTCCCGTCAATTACAAACATGTCATCTTTGTAATGATCCCAATGTCCTGAAATCTTATATAACTCGCTTTTTGCCATAAACGGTGTTTTCGTAAGCAAATACCCTCGTCTCTCTTCCTCATCTTCCACAAATCTTTGAAGTATTTGTATAATCTTAGCGCCCTTCGGCATCAAAAGAGGAAGCCCCTGCCCTACGGCTTCGTTTGTTGTAAAAAGCTCAAGCTCTCGCCCTATTTTGTTGTGGTCTCTTTTCTCTGCTCCCTCAACCATCAAAAGATATTCTTTTAGCTCTTTTTTGCTGAAAAAAGCAGTTCCGTAAATTCTTTGCATGCTCTCTTTTTTCGAATCGCCGCGCCAATACGCCCCTGATGTCTTTGTAAGCTTGAATGCGCTTACCGCACCGGTTGATAAAACATGAGGTCCCTTGCATAAATCCATGAATTTTCCTATTTTATAAAAAGACGGCACTTCACGCTTATGATCTTCAATAATTTCAATCTTGAACTTGTTTTTATCTTTTTTGTAAAATTCAATTGCTTTTTTTAGAGTCATCTCGCTTCGCTCAAAAGCATCATTTTTTTTAATGATTTCTTTCATCTTTGCCTCGATTTTTTCAATATCATCTAAAGTAAATGGTTTTTCAACATAGAAATCATAATAAAAACCGTCATCTATTGCCGGCCCTATTGTGGGTTTTGCACCTCTGAACAATTCAACAACAGCACAAGCCAAAACATGCGCAGTTGAATGCCTTAAGGTTTCAAGTGCTTCTTTTGATTTTGTGGTTATAATTTCAACCTGCGCATTTTTTTCAATCGGTTTTGACAAATCCGCTGCTTCGCCGTCAATTTTGCCGAAAACAGCAGCCCTGCCAAGCCCTTCACCTATTGAAAACGCAATATCTTTTATTGTAGTACCTTTTGAAACATTTTTTTTCGACCCGTCCGGAAGCGTTACAACAACATCACTCATAAAAACCACCTGAATTAAATTTAATTGAAAAAAGACTATAAAGTAATCGCATGAAACAGATATTGAATGCTGAAGAAAATAAGTGTTCAGTTTTTCCGTACTGTAAGACATCCACCCATATCAATCAATCAATTATTAAACATGCATGTTTATAAATTTTTAAGTGATTTCAATGCTTAAAAGCCGATATCCCAATATCTCAAAAAAAATAAGCAATAATTTAGGCACTATATTTTCAAAAATACCAATATCCCCCACGACATGGACAATTCTATCCCTACTGTTTGCCTTTGTCGGATTTTTAGCACTTTACAAAAAATTCCTTTTTTACGGATTTTTGTTTTTCCTTGCCGCAGGATTCATCGATGCCGTGGACGGCGCTGTTGCGCGAAAGAAAAATAAAGAAACAAACTTGGGCGCATACATTGACGGAATAGCAGACCGGCTTGTAGAATCAATGCTTATTTTAGGCCTCATGTTCTACGGAATTCCCGAATTTTATATTCCAGGATACATCTGGCTTGCGATACTTTTGTTTTTCGGAAGCTGTATGACCACATTTGCAAAAGTATATGCAGACCACAGAAAAGCATTAACAGAAAAAGAACTTAAAAACATGGGCGGTATTCTTGAGCGTACAGAAAGAGTTTCACTTATTCTTGCAGGAATGCTTCTCGGATACCTATATGACGAAAAATATATAACATATTCAATAGCACTCGCAGCAGCACTCGCAGCAGCAACATTTATGCAGCGGGTTCACTACACAATAAAACATGAAAAAAAGGAATGAAAAACATGGCAAAAAAACTTTTGGTATTCGACTTTGACGGCGTTCTTGTCACAGGTACAAATGAAGGATATATACGATGCTACATAAAGGCCATGAGGGATTCAGGCGCAATAGACGAGACTCAAAAAGATTATGCAAGACAAAAAATAATTGAAAACTGGGGCAGCGACTATAGGACAGAAATCAGAAGCGTTGTTAAAGATCCAATACTATTCGAAAAAACACGCAAATTATACCTCTCTTTTCTTCAGACCGACCTATTTTTATCAACAGTAAAAAAAGCGCCGCACACAGACAGCGCATTGGACTTTATTTCTAAAAACGGATTTGTTCCAACAATTTTAAGCGGCTCACCGAAAGACCATATTTTGCGTGTAATGGACTATGTCAACATAAGCCCAGCACAGTTCATGGAAATAAAATCCGGCTGCGATTACCCTAAAGAGCATCAAAAACCATCCCCTGTAATGCTTTTAGACCAAATGAAAAAATTTAAAGTTACCCTAAAAGACACCACATATATTGGCGACGCGAAACAAGACATCTTACTGGCAAAGGCGGCAATGGTAACATCTGTTACCGTACTTACAGGAATCATTGACAGAAAAAGTGCAGAAAAACATAAAACAGATTTCATAATAAATGATTTAAACGAAATTGGAGATGTTTTAAAATGCATATAATAAAAGACCCGGTTCACAAAGACATTGTTATCTCAGACATAGAAACAATGCTTGTGGATTCACCTTCCGTACAGCGGCTTAGAAACATAAAGCAGTTGGGTCCAACGCATCTTGTCTATCCTTCTGCAATGCACAGCCGTTTCGAGCATTCATTAGGCACAATGCATCTGGCAGGACAAGTTGCCGATGCCCTCAAAATTAAAGAAAACGAAAAACAAGAGCTAAAAATCGCAGGGCTCCTGCATGATATAGGGCATTTCCCATACTCCCACATACACCGTGTAGAAAATATGCTAAAACAACAAACAAAAAAAGGCCATGCAGACATAAGCACAGACAAAATAATCGAAGAATATGAAGAACTTCTTGAAAAAAACAGCATTAATCCTAAAAGCATCACAATGCTTGTAAAAGGAAAAGGAAAATACGGACAAATACTCTCATCCGGCATTGATATTGACAAAATGGATTATCTTATGCGCGATGCATACTTTACAGGAACAGCCTACGGCCTTATAGATTTAAGCAGGCTTTTCTCAACAACAGTATTTAAAGACAGCACATTCGGATTTCTAAAAAAAGGGCTTAAAAACATTGAATCCGTAGTGCTTTCAAGACACCTTATGTTCTCTGCAGTCTATTATCACGAAACTGTCGAAATCGCAATGACGATGCTTGGAAGAAGCATACAAAATTTATGTGATTCGAGCACGCTTAAAATAGAATCCCTAAAAACAATGGACGATATTGACCTCGTATCTTTAATACGAAAAGAAAAAGAAAAAATCGGCCTTCTTGTAGACAAAAGAATGCTTTACAAAACAATAAGTTCCATAAATTACAAAGAACTCGATAAAAGCACAAAAATACAATGCAACAGATTAAATGAAAACCCCAACGAGCTTAAGATAATTGAAAAAAACATTGCAAAAGAATTAAAATTAAATGCTGATGACTTTTTGGTGCATATACAGCCAACCCCAAAAAGCATTGAAAACACAAAAATATTTGATAATAACCGGTTTTTTGATCTTGAAACATTAAGCCCTCTTACAAAAACGCTTAAAGAAGAACAGATAAATGAGTGGAAATTGCTTCTCCTCTCAAAAAAAGAAAACATTGCATCAGGAAAACAGGCAAAAAAAGTGTTTTTGGAAAATATCTAAAAAGATATTTATAGTTTTAAATAAAAACAACACTAATTAAAGCCCTGTAGTGTAGCGGTAATCATTCTGGCCTTTGAAGCCGGAGACCCAGGTTCGAGTCCTGGCGGGGCTATGTTCTCTTTTTTTATTTATTGTAGCTACACTACACAACCCGTATATCAACT
The DNA here is from genome assembly GCA_023142905.1 of Candidatus Aenigmatarchaeota archaeon. GTDB lineage: Archaea > EX4484-52 > EX4484-52 > EX4484-52 > B79-G9 > GLR112. Next base: position 4,098 of record JAGLIP010000053.1, read on the forward strand.
ATAGGTATTCCATTATTCTTGCCGTTGTTCAGTATTTTAATCTTATGAAACCCGGGGCCTATTCGTGGCGTTCCTGTAATGTCGATATCATCATATTCAAGCCCGACAGATATCCTGTATCTCTTATCAATCCCAAATCCAAAGCTTGGGTTAGGCATCTTTTCAATGGCTCCTGATTGTATGTATGGAATTCTATTTTCTATTGAACCAACAGTTCCTTTAGAATATACAACGAATGCTTTTGCAGTCTGTCCGGCGATAAGTGTTTTTTGCCGAAGCTCCATGTAATTTGTACTCGATGAAACTGACTCAAACACACCGCCTGCATGAACAATTCCTGCAAGTGTCCCGCCCGCAAGGTTTGTCGCTACATAGTTTGCTGCTGCATCTTCCAGGGGTGAAAAACCACTACCGACAAGCTTTACAACAACAAAACCAGCCGTAAAATTAAAGTTTCTTGTAGCGCTTGAATAGACACCGAATGTGTTGTTACACCAGTAAGTGACTGTGTGGCCGCCTTCGGAAAAACCAAAGAGATTTTTACTATAATGTGTTATCGTATCATTCGCCATTGTGATATTCGCCGCTCCGTCAAAACTGTATCCGCACCATGAAACCCTTTGGTCTAATGATATGTTAAGCCATACATCCCCTCCATGCACTTTAGTTAACGGGCGTTGTATTGTGATTACCGGAGGGAATGCATCGACCTCAAAATATCTTGTTGTTGAGTTTTGGTTTCCTGCTGTGTCGTTCGCATACACGGTTATGTAATGTACTGCTTCAGACAAAATTGTTGTGTTTGCATCGATTTCATCTGTCCAGCCGTCATAAACAGTTGCCCCTCCGTCAATTGCGTACCACATTTCATTTGGATTTACATCTGTTTGAGTGGCATTTACCTGAGGTGTGTTATCATCAGTTGTTGCGTTTGTTGGATTATATATCGTGATTTCCGGCAGGATTGTGTCAATTGTTACAGTCCTTGTCTCTGTCTGGTTTACATTTCCTGCCAGGTCTTGTGCGTATGCGGTGTATGTGTATGTGCCGTCTGCGAGGTTGGTGTAATTAGTTTCAAGTCGGTATAATCCTGCATTGTAGGATGCGTTGATTTCCTCTGCTGAAAGGGTACGGCTGTGGATGCGGACTTCGTCTATTGTGCCGTTGAAAAATGTGTTTGATTCCCCGATTTTTAAATCAGATACATTAATTCCTATGTCTGTTGTAATTACAACATGATGCCAATCGGTGTCTATTGTTGAAGAAACAACACCATCGACATAAATATCCGGATTAATAAACTCATTTGCCATAATCGTTCCAGAAGATACTTCAATAGAGGTTTTGACGCCTGTAAGATCATCCCTAAGACAGCGAATACCAAAGCCGTGAGCTTTAGAAGCGGTGAGCATTTCGCATTCACCCCAGTATAAATGCAACCAGTATGCCGTATTGGTGCTGAACTGTCTAGTGCTCCAGAAGTAGCCGTCGTCACCCCGATAGAGCAGTTCGCCGTTGTCATAGTTAAGGAGACCAGCAGTATGGATTTTTAAGACACTGCTATAAGCATCCTGACGGTTATCCCAAGCACCATTTGCATCAGCATTAAACCACTCATCATATGTTGGTATGTGCCAGCCCGCGCCAAGCTCTATGGTGCATGGATCGTTAACGACAGTCCAGTTGCTGTCTTCACTTGAATCCGTATTCCATGCCGGTATGGGACCCACAGCATAGCCCTGCTTACGGTTAAACTGCCAATACCAGCCCGCAGAATCATTGGTGTTGTCCGATGCCGATGTTGCCTGCTGGTCAGCGCCAAGGTTTCGGGTTATCCAGCATTGATTGGTTCCTGTAAGGTTCGTGGCCGCAGTTCCATAAGTAACTGATTTTGTAACCGGAGCCACATCACCTGCAATGTGGTCAATAGCCAGATTATCACCGCAAACCCAAGAAGCAGGAGCTAATTCCATTATTTTTTCTGTGATTGTTTCCGCTTTAATCCAAAAACTTACTGTTTTAACTCCTGTGCCAACATCCCCAATACCAACATAATCATCTAGCCCGTCAAACACCATGCCTTTGCCGAATTTTCCCGTTGTATATTTAGAACAATTTGAACCATTGCAAGTACCATCATTCCCGTAACTGCTCCAGTCACGGAAGAATGTTTCGTTCTCGCCGGATTCTTCATTGAACCTCCACCATCCAACCAAAGAATTATTCCAGTCGATGAATGCTGTTGTGTTGTTGGGGCTTAGGGTATCGGAGACTGTGACATTTATGTATGTGTGGTTCCTGTCCACATAATCATTGTCT
>JAGLIP010000054.1 GCA_023142905.1 Candidatus Aenigmatarchaeota archaeon
ATGAAAATCAAAGATTTTCAAGCTTTTTAATTGCTTGCGCAATATAAAAATCACCCAAAAGACCGAAGCGCACGCGCTTTCAACAATAATTAAAAAAAATGGCGAGCTCGGAGGGATTCGAACCCCCGGCCTACTGGTCCGAAGCCAGTCGCTCTATCCAGGCTGAGCCACGAGCCCACACTAACTATAATAAGAGGAGATTCAGTTATTTAAATTGTTTGTTCTTATCTTCTTTATGCGGGTCTTTTAAAACTATGAATGTTTGAGGGTGTATTTTTTTTGATTTATCCGAGTTCTTGTCGACAATACGATATAAATTTTTTAATTCCTCTTCATAGGTTCTAATGAACTCAAAAAAGTTTAATTCTGGTTTCCCGAAGAAATTATGTAATTGTAATCTTAATGCATCATGTCTTTCTTCTACTTTTTTTGGGTCTTTTGAAATCATCGGTGTAAAAATTATTCGCTTATATTCCTTGTGGTTGGGGCAGGATAAATCGTCTACAAAAAATACAGAATTTCCATTAGTTGGATATAAACGCATATCCCAAGGTGTTTCCTCTGCAACAACAACGGATTTGTTTTTATTAAATAGGCTTTTTTCGTTCTTAGGAATTGTTGCTTTCATGATGGTGTTTTTTTCATCCACCATAAATATTGGTTTATTATCTGTTGTTATCTCTTTCTTTGCAATATATGCTAATTCATACCGTGGTTCTTCTATCTGTTTTTTGCGTTCAGCATGGAGTTTTAAGAGTTTTGGGAGGTCCTCTGGTTTATTGTATTTTTTAATTTTTTCAATTTCTAATGGAGGGTTATAAATTTCTTTAATTTTTGGAAGATCGATTTTTCTAAAATATATCTCCACCACATCACGCGGGGTTCCTATTTGCTGGTCTGTGCGATTGAGCGCTTCCTCTGCGGAATCCCCGAGAAAATCCTTTAAGCCATATAGGTACTCTACCAGTTTCTTGGGGTCTCCATTGATAAGTTCCATGAGTTGTTGGGTGTGGCTAAACATTTTTTCCATGACTGCGGGACAATGTGGATTACCCTGCTGGATGGATCCATAAAGTTCCGGGTCGCCTGCAAACATTCTGAATACATAGTCCATTCTAATATGATACACCGGGCTTGAGAGTTTGGCCAGCTCTTCAATAGTGAAATCACTATCTTTTATTCCAACAGCAAGCAACATATTTTGAATGTGGACAAGTCCCTGTATAATTGCCATTGCCCGGTCATGTTTGTCTGCGGACAAATCAGTTACTATATCTGCACCCGCATCCGAAAACATACCGTATATTTCTTTAAGTCTTGTTTCGCCCTTTTTGTTGATTCTCTCTTCAATAAATGCGACATTCTGGCCTTCAAATTCAACTGTTGGCTTAAACATGGGGTGCGTACCGCATATATCAACGCCTTCCCGGACATTGTCCCAAAGCGCCTGCATTGGGTTTATTTTAACAGAGGTGGTGTCCATTGCAAGAGCGCCGTCTTTTATATATTTGCCGTGCTCTTCTATTGTTTTTACTGTTTTATCTATCGGGACTGAGAAAATAACTATGTCGCTTTGTTCTATTGTGTGTTTGTCTGCTATCAGGTAGTTGTTTTCTTTTGCGAGCTGTTCTGCTGCAGATGTGTTTGTGTCATATATTGCCACATCGTATTTATTGTCAGAGAACAGATTTGCATAAAGTTTACCAACAGCACCGGCTCCACCGATTATTGTGACTAACTCTTTTTTAGGGTTCATTAAAACTACCTTGCAATTACTTTGATGTAGTTAATGAAGAATATTTATAATGTTTTGGTTTTTTTGTGGTTTTTATGAAGAATTAACGCAAAATTTCTAAAATCTTTTTTCTTGCGGTGTTGGCGTCAACAGCGCCTTTGGTTTCTCGCATGACCTGGCCTACAAGGAAATTCAATGATTTTTCTTCTCCTTTTTTGTAGTCATCTGTTGCCTTTTTGTTGCTGCTGATTACTTTTTTTACAATTGCGCTTATGTCTTTAAGGTCTCCCAGTTTTTGGAATTTGTATTTTTTTGCGATTTCGTTTGAATCTTTTTTGTCGTCGACCATTTTTCTTAATATCTTTTCTGCGACAACATCGGAGTATTCTTTTTTTTCGTAGGAGATTATTAGTTCAATTATCCAATCTTTTTTCAATTCTGATTGTGCGAATGTTAGGTTGTTGTAGTTGAGTGTTTTTTTAAGGACAATTCCGCACCACGAGGCGGCATTTGCTGTTGCTGCCTTTTTTGCTGCAATTTCGAATAGGTCTGCTATGTCTTTTTCTGCGACTAAAGATTCTGCCATTTTTTGTGTTAGTTTGTATTGCTTTATGAACCGCTTTTCTTTTTCATCCGGAAGTTCGGGCAATTCTTTTTTAATTTTTTCTTTTGTTTTCTTTTCAACTTCAATTACGGTCAAGTCCGGCTCGAAAATATACCCATAGTCTGCTTCTGTCTCTTTTTTTCTTAATGCTTTTGTGATGCCGGTGGTTGGAACCCACTGTCTTGTTTCCTGCGTGATTTTTACGCCGCGTTTTACTGCATTTTTCTGGCGGATGAATTCGTATGATAATGCGCGTTCTATTTCTTTTGTTCCTGTTATGTTTTTTATTTCGACCCGTTCGCCCCCGTTAATCGAGATGTTGGCATCGGTCTTTAAGGCGGCTTCTGTTGTTGAGTCATAGACTTTCAGGTATTCTAAGATCATTGCAAGCTTTTGAAGATAGAGCCTTGCTTCTTTTGGGGTTTTTAAGTCCGGCTCTGTCACTATTTCAATCAACGGTATTCCTGAGCGGTTGTAGTCTACAAGGGTAAAGTCTTTTTCATGGATGAGTTTTGCGGGATCTTCTTCCATGTGGATTCTTCTAATTCTGATTGTCTTTTTTTTGCCGTCTATGTTAAGCTCCACTATTCCTTTTTCTGCCAAAGGTATTTCGTATTGTGTTGTCTGGAAGTTTTTTGACATGTCCGGGTAGAAGTAAGTTTTTCTTGAGAAAAATGTGCGGTCTGCTATTTTGCAGTTTACAGCTAAAGATGCTTTTGTTGCAAGTTCTACAACTTTTTTGTTTGTCCTTGGCTTTGAGCCCGGAAGGCCTAAGCATGTGGGGCAGACGAGCGTGTTTGGCTTTAATTCCTTGTTTTTTGTCTGGTATACAACAGGATTGGGGCAGCCGCAGAATATTTTTGTGTTTGAGTTAAGCTGGACATGGGTCTCAAGACCAATCATGATTGTAGTTTCGTCAGACATAAGAATATATTAGGCTTTGCGGGTTTTTTAAAAGTTTGTTGTGGTTCTAAGTTCAAGTGTGTTTTTTCATGCAATAATTTTTAAATATTCTTTGAATACTTTTACTTATGAGTGATAATTTTGTTGGAGAGAGAATTTTGCAGCCAAAAAAAGAAATAATGTCTTTTCTTGCATCAAAAGGGGTACTGGTTCCCCGCATTTATGATTCAATAGACGAAGCAATAAACGGAATGGAAACCAAGAAAATTATGCTTAGGAGCGAACATCCACAAGATTATGAAGGTAGTTCAGACCTATTTCCAAATGGAATGCTTAATGAAAGATTGTTGAAAGCAGACAATGTCACTGAAGCGATAATGTCGCAAGAGTACTTATATATTGAAAATGTAAGAAAACAAATTGATTTGCATTGTAGATTGTTGGGATTGGATTACAATGAATTCATGGGCGAATTATCCCATTCTGCCTGGGAGAAACTCGAGGGAATAAATAGAGTCATTTGTGCAGATTCAGCAATTAAGGGCAAATATCATATAGTTACATTAAAACCGACTTCTTATGATGTTATTGAAGATTCAACAATACAGCAATTGACTGACAATTCATATAATTCTATAAGTTTAGATGAGGCTAAAGGTTTGGTTGAATTATATGAACAAATCAGGGATGTTATGGATACGAACCATTGTTATATTGTAGAAACACAATCTGTTCGAAATTATTTATCTGATGCTTATGACCATTATGCATTACAGGTTCATAGGGGTGTAGATTTTCAAAATGCGGATTTTAAAGCAGAACCTAATAGGCGCGGAGTTTTGGAGTTTCATAATGTCAGGGGTGCAACTTCTGTTGATGGTGAAGATTTATTGCTGACGATTAAATATCCAAAAGATTTTAGGGATGGTCCGGAAATCATTGTTGAAGATGCATCAGCAGATGCTAGCGAACATAGTATATCGAGAGTTTTTTCTGAAATTATGTTTAGGAAAAGAAAATTACAAATATTTCCATATCGGGATGGTTCTGATTTGAGGTATGAGTTAACCAACCATTGTTCTAGAAACGCACTATTTAAGCCAAAATGTTCTGTTTTGGCTGATAAGGATCAAATGTGGAATGTATTTGGTGATTTATTGAATCGCGATGGTTTGGTTCAAACAAAGGTGAATTTTGTATCTGACGGTAGAAGAGCATATTTGACTTTGCTTGATTAATATCGGGGTATTTTTATTAGAGAAAAGCAAACATTTCCCTCAAATAAATACATCAAGAAATTAGGCGTTCAAAATTAGTTTCATCAAGAAGTTTCATATCCTCATTACTTAAATTCCAGCCTATTGCACCTAAATTTTCTTTAAGATGCTCAACATTTGTGGACATGGGAGTTGTAGCTATATTCTCTTTAGAAATTAACCAGTTAAGGGCAATTTGTGCTTTGGTTTTATTGTATTTTTCTGCAAGTTTATCCATGACCGGGTGTGGTTTTAGCAGAATGCCTCTTTCAAGTGGTCTTTCAGCGATAATTATGATGTCATTTTCCTGACAATAAGGAATTGTAGCTGATTCCATACTGTGGTTATTGCCATATCTTCCTTTGTTTCGTGTCAGCAAATTATATTCAATCTGGTTTGCAACAATTTTGTTGTCTGAATGCTTTTGAGCTTCTTTAGCTTCTTTGAGTGCTTCTACTGTGAAATTGCTTACACCGATAAATTTTACAATTTTTTGCTCCACCAAATAATCCATTGCCTCCATTGTTTCTTTAATGGGAATATCCGGATTCGGTGCGTGGATGAAATATAGGTCAATATAATCTGTTTGAAGGCGCTTAAGACTTGCTTTTGCCGAATTTATTAACTTGTTATATCTTAGATGTATATCTGTTACTTTTGTTGTGATAAAAAGATCAGGTCTGTTAAAATCTTTGATTGCCAGTCCAACAAGTTCTTCGGTATGTCCGCAACCGTATGATTCGGCAGTATCAATATGAAGATAACCTAATTTGATTGCTTCTTTGATAGCGTTAATATTTTTTTCATCTTTAGAATAGTCTGCTTCTATTCCGCCACCAAGCAACCAAGTCCCAAGCCCAAGAGCCGGAATCGAAAAACCATTATCGAGCCTTTTATATTCCATGGATTATGTAGGGCATTATAAATTAATAAACTGTTTTGTTGGATGGTTTGGGGGTTTAATAATTAATTTTGGGTTGTTGGTAACTTCTGGCGTTAAAAGAAGTTCTATTTTTCGAAGAGGACTCGAAGGTGAAGCCAACGAGGACTCATCCTAGAAATAGAATTTGACTGAGTAACGCAGGGGCTTTGATGCCCCGAGTAACGCAATCTTTTAATGCTTGTTATATGTAGCAGACCTTGATTGTCTGCGGAGTTTTTAAGCCACCGAATGCGTTACTGCCGTAGTTTTTGATTAGTTTAATTATTATAAATTTTTGCGAAGCAGGGTAAAATGATATAGTGGGGAATTTTAAAGGACTATTTATAAACATGAGTTATTTATAACATTCATGGGCATATTACTGTAAATTGGAGGAAAAGGTTATGTCATTGCCGATAAACATTAATGAATTAATACATGGGAATACAATAGAATCAGAGCGTATTGAGTTCAAAGAGGGGTGGAATCCAGAACCAATACTGCACTCAATATGCGCTTTTGCCAATGATTTTAATAATTGGGGTGGGGGATATATAATTATTGGTATTGCTGAAAAAGATGGTAAGCCCAGTTTACCACCTAAAGGTTTGACACATGAACAAGCAGAAAAGATTCAAAAGGAATTATTAAACATTTGTCATAAGTTAGATCCAAATTATTTCCCAAAAATTGAAGATGTAGTATTTCAAGAAAGATTAATTCTGATATTATGGGTGCCCGGAGGTCAAGATAGGCCATATCAGTCACCAATTTCATTATCCAAAAGGTCTAGTTACGCGGCATATATAAGAAAATTTAATTCTACAGTAAAAGCAAATAGGGAAGAAGAGCATGAACTAATAAGATTTTCAGCTATACCTTTCGATGATAGGGTTAA
>JAGLIP010000055.1 GCA_023142905.1 Candidatus Aenigmatarchaeota archaeon
TGCTGCGATTGGGTAATTTATTTTCGGGTGAATGCCCCGCAGCAAAGCTGCGGAGTGGGTTCTTTATTGTGGTAGGTCAAACAGGTCTTTTTCTGTTGCTACAAAGTCGTCTTTTTTGGGTTCCTGTTTTTTATGTTCTTTTTTTATTTCCTTCTTAGAAATATTTTTCGGCAGTTCTTTTTCTTTGTGCGCCTGTGTCTGTTTTCTAATAAATGATTCTTCAGGAAGTTCGTCTTTTTCTGAAAGAAGTTCACGGATATCCCGGACATTTTCTACCAGATTGGGGACTATGTCTTTGAATGCCTTTTCAATTGCTTTTATGCGTGGCTCTAAATCCGAAAGTTTTTCGGTTATACTTGTAACATCTTCTGCTTCCTTTTCTTCAAAATCTTCTGTTTTTGTTAGTTCGGCATTCATTTCCTGTTTTATTATTTGTACTTCTTTTGTTATTGTTTGCAGCCCTAGTTCAAGATTTTTTTTCAGTTCGTCGATTCGGCCTACTTTTTCATTTACGAGGGCATTTACGGTTTTTTCAAGCTCTTCCATTCGTTGATTGTATTCTTCTATTTCCTGCATCTCTTTTTCCATCTCTGTGCTGTTTTGGGGCTGTGCGTTCATTGGTGAAAAATCTTCATCTTTGGAACCGAATTCACCCTGTGCCTGAAAATCATGACCGAATGTTTGAGGATTATGTATGTCTGCAGGTGGCTGTGCGTTATTTTGCGGGGGCGCTTCCGCATCTGCCAGAGGTGCATCGCCCGTGACTGTTGTTTTAAGGACACGGTTTAATGCTTCATCAATTTGGTTGAATTCGTAGCCTTCTTCTTTTAGATGTTGGATTATTTCTGCTTCTGAAAGCCCATTTTGTATCATGGTGGACACTTCATTAAAAGGAATGGTTGCTGCAGGCAAGCTTGTCTGATTTTGATGTACTGTTTGTTCTAGCGGTGTTTCTTTTGGCGGGTGCGGCCGAAGACGGCGAATATTTTTTGGCGTTTCTTTTTTCATTCTTGCAAACAATTTGAATTTCATAGTATCAAATCTCTTTTGGAGACCATTTCATTTGATCTGCCATTTTGTTTTCAATAATGTCTTCAAGTTCTTTTTTTGTCACGAATTTTGTTGTAATTGGGGATATTAGTTCAAGATAGTTGTTTAGTTCTTTTAAGTCGCCGTGTGTGACTGTTTTTTTGAATAATTTTTTGAATGTTTGTATATCGACTTCAATGTTTGCGATGCGGTCAAAAACTTCTTTTACTGAGTTGTCTGTTTCCTGGCGATCAATGTTTATTTGTTTTGTTGCATTTATTACGCTTTGCTCGATTGTATTTACCCGCGAATCGATATTTAAGAGTTTTTCTTCAAGAACGCGCACCCTTCTTGTGTTGTCATTAAGCCTTCTTGTAACCTCATTTAAAATAGAATTCGGTGTATCCTGTGTTTTTAATTTCATGCGCATTGACCCTATGACCTTATCAACATATATTAATTATGGATTATACAATATATAATTACCTCAGTATTTAAATATGGCGAGTGCTTATACTGAGTTGGCATTTGTTTGTCTAATGTGCAAAACATGTAAAATAGGCTGTTTTTGCGTAGATACTGTAAATTATCCAAAAAAGAGGAAAATCTATTGACTTGTTTGTGGGATTATGACTGAAATTTGTAGTTATGAATACGACCGGGAGACAAAGGATGTTAAAGTCAACTGCCTTAATTGTATTTATGGTGCTTCTGTTGAGGATTTTGATGTCTGCATGGCACGGACTATAGACAAGCTTATGGAAGTAAAAAAAGCATCAAACATAATACTTACCCAAACACGGGAATTTGAGTACGATTATGGGCAGGCAAAAATGCTGATTGAAATTGCTCGTATTATAACCACGCTGTTACAGGAGACAAAAATTCTTTCTGCAAATAGGCTTGCGCCGACAGATACTTCTCGTTCGCTTCCAAAAAGGATGGCATTTGTCCAAAAAATAGTAACTTCTGATTTGAGGCGCGACCCCATAGGTGCGTATGTAGAAGTTGTACGGGAAATCAGGCGCATAAAAGTTGTTATGATGCATATGACAACAACAGAACAGGCAAGTGCAAATCATTATATTGCTTATGCACTCAATCCTTTGAGAAAATTGCTTGAATCAACAACTTTGATAAAAATGGCGCAACCGCACCTGACAGCACATCATGTTGGTTCAAGGGATATTTATCGAGAGATATTTCACCCAATAATCAGGCCTAATTTTATGCTTACAAGATATATGATGATTCCGCCAACAGGTGGAAGTGAAATAGATCGGTATAAGGTGTCTGATACGGATGTCCAAATATATAAAGTACCTAATCAAGTGCAGTATTATTATCACATACTTCCTCCGGAATTTACACTTTCCGAAGAAGAATATACTTTGCTTGATGTTGCAAGGCAGTACATGTCCGAGCACAAGCCGACAAGATCAGAATTTGCACAACCAGAAAGGATGAGGGAAGTTTTTTATAATATCGGTCACGATATGCTTGCAGAAATTGCAGATAATATCGGGGTCTCACTTTCAAGAAAAAAGTTAGACCTTCTTGCAAGAATACTTACAAGATACACCGCAGGATACGGAATACTAGAGGTTATATTGACCGATTCAAATGTTCAGGATATTTTTTTAAACGCACCTGTGGGAAATGCACCATTGTATCTTTTTCATGGGAATTACGAAGAGTGCATAACAAATGTGATACCTACAAAAAACGATGCAGAGGCATGGACAACAAGATTACGGATAGAATCCGGAAGACCTTTAGATGAGGCAAATCCTGTTTTAGATACAGAGATTGATGTTCCTGGCGGGCGGGCAAGAGTTGCGGTTATTACAAAAAGCTTATCTCCTGACGGGCTTGCGTTTGCATTCAGGCGCCATAGGGATCGGCCGTGGACATATCCATTATTTGTGAAAGCCAAGGCTATGAACCCACTTGCCGCAGGGCTTATGAGCTTTATCATTGACGGCGCAAGGACTATTCTTTTTGCAGGGACTCGGTCTTCCGGAAAATCATCCCTTCTTGGCGCAACACTTACAGAAATAATGCGGCGTTTTAGGATTTTGACTGTAGAAGATACGTTGGAGCTTCCTGTAGAGCAGATAAGGGAACTTGGCTATAATATTGAGCGGTTGAAGGCACAGTCCGTGATAACGCATATTGAGTCAGAGCTTTCTGCTGCAGAGGCGATACGAACATCTTTGAGGCTTGGGGATTCGTGCCTTTTTATAGGTGAAGTCAGGTCAACTGAGGCGAGAGCGCTTTATGAGTCTATGCGTATTGGTGCGCTTGCAAATGTTGTTGCAGGAACAATACATGGTGACTCGCCGTATGGTGTTTTTGACCGCGTTGTAAATGATTTGGAAGTGCCCCCGACAAGTTTTAAGGCAACAGACATAATTGTTATGGCAAATAGACTTAGAAGTGCTGACGGGCTTCATACTTTCCGGCGTGTTTTAAGCATAACTGAGGTCAGGAAAGACTGGACAGAGGATCCGGTAAAAGAGAAAGCATTTGTTGATTTGATGGAGTATGATTCCAAAAAAGACCAGCTTGTGCCCACAGACACTTTTTTGAATGGCGAGAGCTATATACTGAATGATATTGCAAAGCGGGTAAAGGACTGGAATAATAACTGGGAAGCTGTATGGGAAAACATACAGCTTCGCTCAAAAGTAAAAGAAACGCTTGTTGAGACTGCAAAACGGATGGGAAACACACAGCTTCTTGAAGCATCGTTTACGGTTATAGCAAACAATAAATTCCATATATTGTCTGAAAAAGTCAAGGAAGAGTACGGCGCGCTTGATTCTGATAGGATATTCGCGCGCTGGAATGAATGGCTTAGAAAAGAGGCAAAAGATATGGCAAATGTACAAATTCAACGCACAATATAATTTTATGGTAATTAAATGGTGTCTATACGGAGAAAAACAGAAAAAGAGCGAATGCATGAAGAAGAAAGAGCAATAATGCGTAACATCATTCGTAAATACAATAAAGAAGCAACATTTCCCAAAGATGAAAAGAAAGACAGAAGCAAGGTAATTTCAAGAGAATATAAAATATTTAAGCAAGAAGAGGCCGAATCAAAAGAGAAGAGATCGTTTTTTGAGTATGCCTGTGCGTTTTCAGAAAAAACAGCGAATGTTGGCATGGGTGAAAAGTCAAAGCAGAAATATCAGGCCGCAATTGATTTTTCCGGTTTGAATGTGACACCTAAAGGTGTTTTAAGTTTTGCGGTTTTAACAGCAATTGTTCTTTTTTTGGCAGCAATTTTTATTATTCTGTCATTTCCATCATTATCCCTATTAGTTATGCTTATTGTTCTTGCCAGTCCATTTGCATTCGCTTTTATGGTGTATCGGCATCCTATGAATTATGCTAATATTGTTCGCATAAAAACAGGCGGAGAACTTGTAATGGGTATTCTTTATATCATTGTGTATATGCGCACCACCCCAAATATTGAAGGCGCCATAAGGTATGCGGCAGAGAATGTGACCGGAAAGCTTTCAGGGGATTTCAAAAAAGTTCTCTGGAGTGTTGAGGTGGGGCAGTATACATCTGTTGATGATGCTCTTACGGTATATATTATGCGGTGGAGAGAATACAATAAAGAATTTATCGAGGCAATTCAGCTTGTAAGAGAATCAATGATGGAGATGATGCCTGAACGACGAGAACTTCTTTTGGATAAGGCGATAGATGTCGTGCTTCAGGGAACTGACGAGAAAATGAAAAAATATTCACGAGATCTTGAAACACCTGTGATGATTATACACGGTCTTGGGATTATGCTTCCTGTTTTAGGCATGATTGTGTTTCCGTTGATTTCGATATTTTTGTCAGATAATATATCTGGTTTATCATATTATCTTTTTTTTGGATACAATGTTGTGCTTCCGTTGCTTGTTTTTTATTTTATGAAACAGACCCTGGACAAACGGCCTACAACAAGTACGACAATTGATATTTCCGATCATCCGGATTTTGCGCCAAAAAACAACATTGTTTTGGGATTAAAGGATAAAAAATATTTCCTTCCGATATGGCCTTTTGCTTTTGCTGTATCACTTATGGGTTTTATTTTAGTTGCGGGTCTTTATGGAACATTTCTGGGCGTCGACACCACGAACTCAAATCTTTTTGTACAGTTTATTTCAAGCCCGATGGTTCACAGCATAATTGCAATTCTTTCAATAGCTTTGGGTATTGCGGTCTATTTTAGGGGGGCAAGTTTTCAGAAAACAAGTATACGGGCCGAGATAGTCTCTGTTGAGTCTGAGTTTGAGGATGCATTATTTGCGCTCGGAAACAGGATACACGGCGGAACCCCTATGGAAATTGCGCTTTCACAAGCATATGAAGACACAAAACAGCTTACAATTTCAGGACTTTTCAAAATATCCTTAAAAAACATAAATATGCTTTCCATGACTTTTAAGCAGTCACTTTTTGATGAGCGATATGGCGCACTTAGATATTATCCATCAAAACTTATACGGACAATTATGAAAAGTATTGCAGAATCCGTTGATAAGGGAACAAAAGCAGCATCGCTTACAATGCTTACAATATCAAGGTATTTAAGGGATTTGCACACAACCCAAGAGAAAATAGAGGATGTGCTGTCATCAATAACCGCATCAATGAAGTTTCAGGCATATGTTCTTGTGCCGACGATTTCGGGGGTTGTGGTTTCTGTGTCGAAGCTTATATTGCAGATGCTTCAAAGTCTTGGCGAATCTTTTAAAAAGCTTGAAAATTCCAATGCCGGTGGGGAGTTTGGATCCATGGATCTTGGCGGAATGATGGGATTCAGCAATGCTGTGCCGCCTGAAATTTTGCAATTTATTGTAGGTCTATATGTGATTGAGATTTTAGTACTATTGGCGATATTTGTGAACCGGATTTCTGTAGGGATGGATCCTGTAAGCGAAAATGATGCAATATGGAAAATGGTTCTTACCGGAACTTTTGTTTATGTGATTGTAATTGTAATTGTATCTTTGGTATTCATGCCGCTGATTAATGCTGCGACAAATATTGTTTGATTCCTGTCTTGGGTTCATACCCTGGAGCTCTGCTCTAGGGATATGCGATGCCCAGAATTATTTTTTATTATACGGTCAAGACATTCAACGGAGCAATCAACGCTTACGGAGGAAGCGGAAATCAAAACGGCGGCGCAGGAACAATATACCAAAAATCAGAAA
>JAGLIP010000056.1 GCA_023142905.1 Candidatus Aenigmatarchaeota archaeon
GTATTAACCCAATCAGGAATAAAAGTCCCGTCGCCCAACGTGATGCCTCTGGCAGTGAAATATGGGGAAATATAACGAAATAAATCTTTTACTGATGCGCTATCGATACCCATAGAACACTATGTTATCGACTTATAATGCTTTCTATTCTAATATACCTAAATACTGGGGGCACAAAGATAGCTTAGAATTGACCAAGAGTTTGTTCATATGAAAAATAAATATGTGTATTTTTTTGTTGTGTTTCTTGTAACTGTGTCTTTGATTTTTGTTTTTACCTCTAACGATGCCGAAGCCAGAAGAGGATGTTGTTCACATCATGGAGGGGTTTGTGGGCATGCGTGTTGTGATGGTTCACCGTTATCATCCAAATGCGGAGGCGGGGGATATATTACAATAGCTAATTTGCCTTTGGGTGCTTCTTGCTCTAATTCTAAAGAATGTAGTAATAGTTTAATTTGTGTTGATTATGGCTGTCAAGAATCTCCTACGGGTGAAAAAAGATTAAGTAATATCGGTGAAAAATGCACAAAACAAAATGAATGTGATGGATATAATTGGAACGTATTATGTAGGGAAAATATATGTACGAAAATCAGGCATAAACAAGAATATGAATCGTGTACTTTTGATGAAGAATGCGGATATACTTTTAAATGTAAAAACAATGAATGTCGTGATGAGAACCTTCGTTTTAAAGGTGAAGAATGCGATTATCTCTACAAGTGTGATGATGGTTTAGCGTGTGTGAATTCCAAATGTAGAACGCCAAAAGAGTTAGGTGAAAAATGCAAATCAAATGCAGAATGCAGTTCGACATTTGAGCAAAGAGTATCTTGTGTGCTTGGAACATGTATGCGCGTACACCATAAAGAAAAAAACGAAACCTGCGATTACGATATGCAATGCAAATATGGGCTTACATGCAAAAAAAACAGGTGCTTGGACGAATACGCTAGTTTTGATGGAGAAAGATGTAGTTTCCTTTACTGGTGTAGTGACGGTGTGTGTATTCAGGGAGTTTGTCGTAGTTCTTATTGTGGGGACCATTCTTGCGGCGAAGACGAAACATGTTCGAATTGTGCCTCTGATTGTGGGTGCGGTGCTGATGAATATTGTAATTCCGGTGTCTGCAAACAAAAATGCGGTAATGGGATTTGCGAAAAAGGAGAAATGTGTAGTGAAGATAGTTGCTGTGCTGGGTTGTTGGTTGATATGAAAAAAGACGATAACCATTGTGGCTGGTGTCATGTAGTTTGTCCTTCAGGCACTTCATGTATTGATAGTGCATGTACGTGGAATCCCGCCCCCAACCCAATAGAGCATTCAACTCCAACAGCACATTCAACAACGAAGAGAACTTCAGATCAAAGTCTATTCGACATCATAAGAAAAGTATTATCTCTTTTTAATTTTTAATTCATTAAAGAAATATTCTAATTTTGGGGTAAATATCTAAGGATTTTTTTCATATGGGTTCTTACGATTTTATAAACATTGTTTTACAATGCCCCGGTCTATAATTACGACCTTTTACGGGTTTGAACGATATTAAAAGTCCCGTCGCCCGGATTTGAACCGGGAACAACTCGGTAACTGAAACGATATACGAATACTCGCTAATCCGAAGCACACGCGTATGCGCGTACTTTTCTACAGCCAAGCACTCTACCATTGAGTTACGACGGGTTTGTGTAAAAAACACAGATAATAAGTATCGTCTATTGAATGTTTAAATATTTTAAAGATTTCTTTGTTTTTGTCAATTTAGATAGAATATATTCCAGATTTCAAAATAATGAACATCAATTTCTTAGAAAAATACTTAATCCATACTCACTTTCGCAGATATTCCTGTATATTTCTTGCCTTTTTTATCCACGGCGGTTATTTCTGCTTCCGGAAGCTCAATTCCACCCACGACATCCAAAAGCGGCTTTATCCGATATGATACGACCCGCTCTTCGCCGGGATTCAGCTGGCCTAATTTCCATGTGATTTCTGTTCCATTTTTGTGCTTTCTTTTTGTTGTTGGCTTAAGTGTGTCCTTTTTCTCTACAAACTGAAGCACTGTTGGTATAAAATCTTTTACAGTTACTGATTTTAGCTCTTTTTTGCTCCTGTTTTTTATCTCAATGTGGATGGCGTGCTCAAGGCCTTTTTTGTAGTTCTTCTTTGCTATGTGCGGGCGCTCAAGCTCTGCCAAAATAACAGAAAATAATGCAATCAATAATATTGCAAGAATATAATACATCCAGTAATTTACTTTGTATTTAACGGTGCATGTCTCATTCGGCAGAAGTGTGCATTCCCAAACATATTCTTTGTCTCCGGTCTCAAAACTTCTTTTTGGCTCTTCGGTAAATACATAAAGCCAGTCAAACCCGAAAAGAGGCCTGCTGATTTTTAGGACGCCTTCGCTGTTTCCTGTGTTTCTGCCCTCAATGACCACGGTCTTGTAGAATATATTACTGTCTGTTGACTCTTTTGTGTTGAATATCTCTTTTTCTGTAATTGTAAATGTTGTTGTATTTTTGCCGATGGTTTCTCCAAGGTCATTGTATGATGTCGCAGATACCACATACAGGCCTTTTGCAGTGTATTTATCAAATGAAAATTCTTTAGATCCAGTATTCTCTTTTTTTATGCTGATTGTCCCCAAATCTATTGTGGCTGTCTTGTTTGCGTTTGTTCCGGTTACTTCAAGATCAACAGAAACAACTCCGGAATCAAGAGTGCCAATATTTTTTACGCCGGCAATAATTGTTACGGGCTCACCGGGTTCGTATATTTTCTTTTCACTTTTAACTATTGTAAGCTCAAGCTCGGCTCTGCGCATAACATATACGACGAATTTTTTTATGAAAACGCCTGCATCTGTCTCAACTTTAAATTCAAAAGGATAGTTGTCCGGTGCAGTTCCATATGTGGGGGTTATGTAAAAATCAATAGATTTTATTTCGCCTTTATTCAGATACAGATTGTGATTCGATACAGTTATCCACGCGCTTTTGTCTGCACCTTCAATAAATATTGTGCTGTTTAAGTCTAGTGTATATTTGTTTGAAATAACTGCGGTGTATTTTATGGGCTCTCCGGAATAGGTTGCATCTGTTTTGGAAGAAATGCTTATTTCCACAGCATCTGTTGCAAAGACGAAACCGGAAAATATAACCATTGCAAGAATAAATGAAGTTGAAAAAATACTATTTTTTGACACGGGAAACACCAAAAAGCGATGCGTGATTTTGCAATGCCTCTTATATTAATATATTGTTACAGATGATTTATATAGTTTCTCTCAAGTAGGTTGTATCTTGTAAAATAATTTATGTTGTATCAATGAAACAAGTGCTTCAAATCTTTTGTGTGTATAAGACGCTTGCCGTCATGCTCGTAAAAGTGCTTTAAGAAAACTCTAAGCACATCATTTGGCTCGTATGTTTTCATCATCTTTTCAAGCTCTGCTATGTGGTGCCTGCCATGGGGGCGCTCACAAAAGCGAAGCATTGCCTCGATTTCTGTGTCATTCAGCTCATTGAAGTGTGCTGCGAATTTAGAGTTTGGATGTTTTGAAACTATTTCGCGAAGCTTTTGTATATGGTTGGGCAAATCATAGTTTATCATATTTTCGTCAGTTATGACCGATAAAATTTCTTTTGAAAATGCGTTTTCGGGCATAAAAGTATATACGCGTCAGATTTATTAAATTAGCGCCTAACTTAAACTCATGAAATTAGCAGCGCTTGTATCCGGCGGGAAGGATTCTATTTATGCAGCTTATGTGATACAAAAACAGGGGCACGAAATAAAATACCTGCTTTCAATGACGCCTAAACGAACCGACAGCTACATGTTTCACCACCCGAATATCCATCTTGTTGATACAATCGCAAAAGTCATGAATATCCCGTTAATCAAAGGAACTACTAAAGGTGAAAAAGAAAAAGAGCTTGAGGACCTTGAAGATTTGATTGTGAAAGTAAAACACCAAGTTGACGGCATTGTTACAGGTGCTCTTGCAAGCAAGTACCAAAAGGAGAGAATTGATGCAATCTGCCAGAAACACGGGCTTAAAAGTATATCACCTTTGTGGGGCAAAAATCCTAAAGAGTATTTATGCGAACTTCTTGAAAATAATTTTTCTGTGATGATAACGGCTGTTGCAGCAGACGGGCTTGATGCGACATGGCTTGGTCGAACAATTGACAAAAAAGCAATTGAAGACCTTGAAAAGATAAATAATCGTGTTGGGATTCATATGGGTGGTGAAGGCGGTGAGTTTGAGACGCTGGTCATTGGCTGCCCAATGTATGATAGAAAAATAACTGTTGTTTCGGCAGAGAAAATCTGGGCTAATGGATGCGGAATATATAAGATTGATGAAGTGAAACTGGTTGATAAAAACTATATATACAAAGACCGATAAAATACATCTAATGACAAACAAATTTATTTTATTTGTGCTTTTGGTTTCTGTAATTTTTGCTTCAGGCTGCACCGGCGAATATGGTGAAAAGATAGCAACATATGCTTCCGGCAAAATACAAGAACCATCATTGTCTTATAATGCACCTGTTTATTCTTTTAGTGTAAAGCAATATAATAACCAGGAATATGATTTGCCGCTTGCAGAGTTGCCGGAAAATTATGATAGAGATATTTCCGCTAAATTTAACTTGAACTTGACCGAACAGCAAAAGCAAACATTGCTGGACAACGGCGTTGTGATTATTGAAGGGGATTATGACCTTTTTGAAAATGCATACGGCAAACTTACCAATTCAAGAAACTATGAACTAGATGATATACTGCGCGATGATGCAGACGGAGTTCCGATAATAATCACAACTGATTCTGTTTTGCACCTGTTCCATATTGAATTCAATGAACTGCTGAAAAACATTGAAATAAACAAACTTGACCCAATGCTGAATGAATTTCTGGATGCAACAATTGAAACGACAATGGCGCAGTACAACGGCTTTGAAGATGAAGAGCTAAAGGAATTGACAAGAAGAAATGTTGCGTATTTATGTGTTGCGAAGAAACTGCTGGATCCTGAATTCAGGGTTCCGGGCATGGTTAAAAATGAAGTTGAGCAGGAGATAAAAAGAATAGAAGAACACGAAGGTTTTTTCAAGAATGAGCTGTTCAGCAAGGACTGTCCAGCTGTTTGCAGCGACAGATTATATCCTCCTTCAATGGATCATAAATGCAATCAAGAAGTAAAAGGAAATGTAACTTATGAAGGAAATGTTTGGGCGTTTCAGGATTTATACACAGAAGTCTGCATCAAAAAATGCTATTGTGAGGATTATTCCCAGTATGTTCCACGAGGGCATTATACTTCTTCGGAAGAGTTAAAGCAATACTTCAAATCAATGATGTGGCTTGGAAGAATGACATTTAAGGCAACAGGAGAGGGATGGACAAAGCAGGCGGTCTTGTTGACCGATGCGGTCAAAAGCGCAGAGGTAATGGATTTATGGAACCGTATATATACAGTTACCGGCTTTTTTGCAGGAGCTTCAGATGATTTGACATTTTACGAATATGACACAGCAGTTTTCAAATTGTTTAATTATGAGTTTGATGAAGAAAATGAATTAAAAAAACAAATTGCCCAAAACATGCAAAATGAAATCAGAAAATTAAGAGGTCCGAAAATTCTTGGTGGCTTTGAGTTTGATGTTGCCGGAAACCTGAAAGATACTACGCAGGGATTAAGGTTGATTGGGCAACGATATGCAATTGATTCTCAGGTATTATCAGAGATGGTTTATAATAATGTCGGAGTTAATCCGAAGTCAGAAGATTATGAACGAATAATAAAGTGCAGGGAAACACTGCAACAGTTGAGCAAGCCGGATGAATTCTATTATTCGTGCAGCAATATGGATGAAGATAACATAAAATACTGGAATGAAGTTTGTTCAAAAGCAATGGAACTGCATTATTATGAAATGTGTGGCGGGCTTGATGAACAACAGTTGTATGGTGTTTGTAGGTTCATGCCAACCGGGCTGGATGTGATGTCTGCTTTGGGCTCAAAAAAAGCAGATGAGATATTAAAAGAGCAAAAAATTTCAGATTTCTGTAGGTATGATGTTAAAAATCAGGAAATGAAAAATCTGGTAGATTCTTA
>JAGLIP010000057.1 GCA_023142905.1 Candidatus Aenigmatarchaeota archaeon
CATTATAAGAGAGCCGCCTGCATGCGAAAGCTCTAATGCGGTTCTGCTTAAAAAAACAGCAATAACAGAAGCATTCCAGCTTATTATAAAAAGCGCGCCCGTACCAAAAAAGAAAGACATCACAAATGCAATGAATGTCACTTTAAGGTTGTTTAACAATATTGGTAAAAAACTGCTGCCGTAAGTTGCCTGCCCTGTCACTCCCTGAATTGATGCAATTGTTGATATCTGATGTGAAAACATAACACTCGTATACGCATCAGGAAGCGCGGAATACCAAAATGAAGCGCCCACAATTATCCCTAAAAACAAATAAGAATAAACCCATATGACTTTGTTGTGGCGCTCAAAAAATCCTTTGCTGACACCTGCAAGCTGCTCATCTTCTTCCTCTTCATCCTTTAATACATTATATATTACCGGAAAAGCGGCTATTGTGATTAAAAAAAGAAAAACAACCGACGATGCTGACGGAAAAATAAAATATGCAACCCATAAAGATACCGTGGTTATAAGAATGCCGTAAAAAAGCATCTCCCACGGGCTTCGTTCAACATCCTTTGATTTTAAAAGCGCTTCAAACACCATAATAAATATATGATTGCAGCAACTTATAAAGACTTATAAATCATCTTATTCAAAAAAAGCACAACATAATGAGTTGTTTGATATGGAAGACATAATTAAGTTTTTAGAAAAGAAAAAACCGCAGATAGACAATATTATAGAAACACAGATTCCAAGGAACCCGGATAAAAACGCAATTGATAATATCTGCGGAGAGCCCCGTTTCACCCACTGCATAGATTCCGCTAAAAAAGCAGTGCATGAGCCTATATGGGACCTGCTTGACCGCGGGGGCAAACGATGGCGGCCAGCATTGTTTCTTCTTATAGCCGAAGCTTTGGGCGGAGATGTTGAGAAGCTCAAAAAATTCGCATCAATACCCGAAGTTGTGCATAACGGCACACTTATGGTTGATGATGTTGAGGATAGTGCAGATTTAAGGCGCGGCAAGCCAACAACGCACAAAAAATATGGCATAGACATAGCAGTAAATGCTGGAAATGCCATGTATTATCTTCCGCTAAAGACACTTATCGACCAAAAAGATATATCATGTGAAACAAAAGCAAGAGCCTATGATGTTTATTGCCAGGAAATGATAAACCTTGCATATGGCCAGGGTTCAGACATCTATTGGCACAAGGGCAAAAAAGAAAGCATAACAGAAGACGAATACTTGCAGATGTGCGCATTTAAGACAGGAACACTGTCCCGGATGGCGGCAAAGCTTGCCGTTGTTTTTGCCGAAGGGAGCAATGAGCAGGAAGAAAAACTAGGGGCTATGGCAGAAGCCATTGGTGTTGCTTTTCAGATACAGGATGACATATTAGACATAACCGCAGACAGGAAAGACAACAAATTCGGGAAAACATACGGCAATGACATAACTGAAGGAAAAAGGACTTTAATGGTGATACACACACTTTCAAATGCGAACAAAAGCGAAAAAGAAAGATTACTTGAAATTCTAAACAAGCATACAACAGATGAAAAACTGATATCCGAAGCAATAGGCATTATAAAATCCCATGAAAGTATAGAATACGCCAAAAACAAAGCACATGAAATTGCAAAAAACGCATGGGTTGCTGCAGAAACCGTTCTTGAAGATTCAAGTGCAAAAAAAACACTAGAATCATTTATTGATTTTCTTGTTGAGCGTGAAATATAATTTTATATACAGGTTAAAACCAATAACTTAGTATGGTCGAAAAAGTAACAAAAGAAGAAAACATAACAAAAGATGAAAGAGTAACTATGGGTGTCAAAGGATTAGACAAGCTTATTTGCGGCGGCATACCTAAAGGCTCTGTTATTCTTGTTTCCGGCGGAACAGGAACAGGAAAGACAACATTCTTATCACAGTATCTATGGGATGGCCTGCAAAAAGGCGAAAAAAGCCTTTTTATAACCCTTGAAGAAACACCTGAAGAAATCAAGGGCGATGCAATACAATATGGATGGGATTTTAAGCGATTTGAAAAAGACGGGTCTTTTAAATGCGAATATTTTGACCCTTTTGAGCTCTCAGATATATCTGCAAGAATCGCGGATTTAATTACAGTAAATGGATTTACACGAATTGCAATTGATTCAACTTCTCTTTTCGGCATGTATATAAACGATGAATACAAAATCAGAAAAAAACTTTACCAGCTTGTCGAAAACCTAAAAAAATCAGGAGCAACAACAGTCCTTTCAGCAGAGATTCCCGAAGACCAGAAAAAGAAATTATCCCGTTTCGGGGTCGAGGAATTTGTCGCAGATGGGGTTATTGTGCTTTATTACACCGGAATTGGCGAAGGCATCTTTAGAAATATAGAGGTAAGAAAAATGCGGCGTACAAACCATAAGCACGGTGTTTACCCATTAGAAATCAAAAAAGACGGCATGCATGTTGTTGATGATATACTTCGTTAAACTATACGCCAATTACTAATTCTACATGAAAGGACTTTTAATGGATTGTTGTCTTTTTCCGAAAAAAGTTTCTCTTTTTGTAAGAAAAAGGGAATGTGATAAAAATAAGAAACAAGAAAAAGGTTTTGTGCGTATTCAAACAGTTTCGGATCAAGAACTTCACACAGAAGTGGCTGGCTCGATATCCGAAGATAACTCCGCAGTAGTTCACTCTCTAAAAGGCATATATTTGTTCGAATGCCCGTATACACAAACGAAACAAATATAAGTTATACCCGCCAACAAAATATGTGAATTTAAGAGGTGGAATAAATGCTTGCAGAAGAAAGGAAAATATCTGAAATCATGTCAAAGCCAGTTATTGTTATTGAAGAAGACAAAACAATACAGGGGGCTGCATTTATCTTACGGGAACACAACATAAGAGGCCTTGTTGTTGTGCGGGGTCATGATGCGCAGGGAATCTTGACCGATCGCGATATAGTGGCAAAAGTTGTGGCTGAGAACCTTGATCCGCGTAATGTTGCGGTAAAAGATATAATGGTGCCTAAAATTATAACCGCTAAGTTTGACGAACTTATCAATGATGTCGCAAAAAAGATGTGCGCAAATAAGGTCGGCAGGATTCCTATTGTTGATGACGAGGGAACTATTGTGGGTGTTGTAACTGAAACAGATATAACGAAATTATACCCTGCAATGATTGATGTGCTGTATGAAAGGACAAATATTGAAGAAGCACCAATTGTTCCTGAAAAAGAGCTTATGCAAGGCTGCTGCGAAGAATGCGAAAACATCTGTGATGATTTAATCGAATTAGACGGGCGTTGGCTTTGCAGGTCATGTTCTGAGAAGTCTGATAATTCGGAAACACGATAATACTTTAGTTTAGTTTTATAAGTCACACAATATAAATTAATCTGTATGATAGATGTTATTGTTTTTGGTATTTTGGGAATGGCGCTTATACTTTTAGCATTTGTGCTTGATGAGATTGGAGGGCGTATAAGCAGGGATTCTGTAGAATATAATGCTCTTAATGTATTTGGCGCTCTGCTTCTTTTATATTACGCATATTCTATTGGAAGTATCCCATTTCTTGTTTTGAATTCTGTATGGTTTTTGGTTGCCGCAATAAAACTTGGAAAATTATCAAAGAACATCATACACAAAGGCGCTTGAGGACACAATATCACCAAGGCCCACAGTACTTTTTAATTTTTTTGATATTTTTGTAGGCGCTGCGATTAAAAAATGGTTTCCCAAGTCACATATGCCTGAATCGATAAATCCCTCGCAAAGGCCTAATTCTTTTTGGGTTCGTATAATTTCTTTTACGCCTTGCTCGTTTAATTTGGTTTCCACTTTTTTTATGTCAGTAATTGAACTTACTGAACCGTTTGATGCTTTTACAGCGGCGCAAAGAAGCGCGAATAAAAGCCCGTCACGCATTTTTTCAGGGCTTGTCCCGTAATCTTTTGACAATAAGACCATGCAGTAATTGTATGTGTGCATATGAAGCCGCTGCAATTTCATTTTTTCAAAAATCTCTTTTGCACCTAAATAGCATTCCAAAAGTGAATAATTGCTTTTTTCTATTGCGCTCGCTTTTTTGCTTTTGCCTGTGGCTGAAAGTGTTTTTGCAAGCTCGACTTCATTTAGACCCATACTGTGAACATGCCGTACAACAAAATCAAGAATCTCATCAGATACCCTGCGGTCTGTGATATATGCTTCTTCAACATGGATTTTAATCTCCGGATTCACCTTTTTTATCTTTTCAATCTGAGTGTGCGCTTTTTCAAAGTCTTTTTTATCATAGGCGTTAAGTGACTGGAACCCTGAAATGATAGCTCTGTCCACAAGCTCGAAAAATGAAAGAAACTCATATGTTGCGTTGTTGTGGAATCTTGGCTCTAAGCCCTTTGGCCTTGTCGCAAGTATGAACCTGTCAGCACGCGGTGTTTTTTTGTTGAATAACGATGTGCCTTTTTTGTATTCAAAAATATAGTTTGTTTTGGTATCTTCTGATTTTTTTGCATCTTTTAGTTTTTTAAGTCCGCTAGCATCAGGAATAATCAATGTTTTTGGGAGAAGATGCGCCATTTTTTCTGAAAGTTTTGGTGTTGAGAACACAACCCTTAATCCCAGGTTGTCGAGGAACTTAGACATTATGCCCGCCTGCCCGCCTATGCGGTATTCACGGGTATTGAATGTGTTTTCAATCCACTGTGTCAGTTTTTTGTTTTTTGTTGCAATTTCCATCTCTTTTGAATCCATAATGCTTTTTGCAAGAACCTGCAGAAATTCTTTTTGGGTGTTTATGTTTTTTGGTTCTTTTTTTAAGAGATTGTCTTTTGTTATGTTGTTTTCTGCAAGAATTTTTTCAAATGTCTCGTCAATGTATATTATTGCATCAATGTTTGCGTTGAAGCCCACAAAAACATTTGACTGATGGATTACCCTGTCTTTTCTTGCTATGCGCGCATAATGGCGTTCCCATGCTTCTTTTGTGTTATTCATTATGTTTCCTCTTTAGGTATTCTTCAATAAATATTTTCGTGCTTTTGTTAAGATTGAGTTTAAGGGCGTCTTTTGGTTTAATCCATGTAAAATCTTCTGCCTCGCGCGTTTCAAGTATGACTTTGCCGGGGTTTGCTTTGCATAAAAAATCAATGAATATGAAATGCTTTTCAGTGTTGAATCCTGTATCTTTCATGTTTGTCCCTTCCTGTATCATGAAAAATTCTATGTCTTTGATATCTAAGTTTGTCTCTTCCTTTATTTCCCGCTTCAGCGCCTCTTCCATAGTTTCGCCTATTTCGATATGCCCGCCAGGCACTATGTATTTTCCGTTGAACTTAGGGGATTTTATAAGAATGATTTCATTTTTCTCATTGAAAATAAGAGGCCCAACAACCGGCTCAGGATATTGTTTCATAGTGATGATTTGGATTTCGGGGTATATAAAATTATATAAACATGAATATTGGAAGAATAACTATGGCGCTTCGAGGACCAATACGGGATATTTTGTCAATTTATATTGGATATAAAGTCATAGCGATGTGGGCGTTTAAGGCAGAAATGACGACAAACATAGGCATTGCTGCACTTCTTTTGCTTTTGTTATCTGTATGGTTTGTATGCGAGCGGGTTGGTCTTCTGCCCAAACTGTAGGGATTTTTGATTGCGTATAAAGTATAGACCACCCCATAGCAATTAAATCAGCGGAAATTCGATGTAATTTTTGTGTTTCCTGTACTTTTTCTGTGCCGTTGTTGAGAAAGAAGCTTGAAAATACCCAAGGTACCAAAATTTTCATGATTTTGAAATAAACGCAATTTTTCTATCTGCAAGACCCGTTTTAACGCCAAATACCTTACCTTTTTTTCGGATAAATCAGACGCTCAACACTTGTTACAATCATATCGCTTCCTCCAAATGCGTTTAATTTAGGACTTATGTTTTTTATTTTGCTATTTGGCAATACTACATAGATATCTGAGCCTTCTGGATAAAGCTTTGATACTGTTGGCCTGTATCCTTCATCCATAAGGTAGTCGATGATCTTTTCGGCATTGTCGCCATCAAGCACATT
>JAGLIP010000058.1 GCA_023142905.1 Candidatus Aenigmatarchaeota archaeon
CTATTTTTTCAAGGGAGTCGCTTCTTGGCTCAATAAGCTTAATGTCTTTTTGGATTATGTGAACTTTGAAGCATTCAAAAATCTTTTTTGCTTCTGTTATTTTTCCATTGTTTCCTGTTGCAAATGCGATATCCATATAGATATTTTGAAAGATGATTTAATATGTTTTGTGTGTTGCGTCCGCTAATTTCAATATTTTTTCTTCATGCATGTGGTCTGCGAGAATATGCATTCCGACAGGCATTGATTGATGTGTTCCTGCAGGAACAGAAATCATTGGTATTCCGGCCAGATTTGGTCCTGCGGTTAAAATGTCTGCAAAATAATTTTCAACAGGTGTCAGTTTTTCTATGTCTTTAAATTTAGGGGCAACAAAAGGCATTGTGGGGGACACAAGGCAGTCGTATTTTTTGAATGCTTTCTTGTAGTCGTTTATGATTAAGGTTCTTACTTTCATTGCCTTTAAATAATACTGGTCGCGGTATCCTGCCATCCGTGCGTAGGTTCCTAATATTATCCTTCTTTTTGCTTCTTCGCCTAAGTATTTTCCCCGCATGTCTGAGAAATACTCGTTGAAGTCCCGGCCTTTAAGGTCTTCTGATGCGCCGTATCGCATTCCGCAGAACTTGGCTAAATTGGTGCTGGTTTCGCACATAGCGATTATGTAGTATGAGGGGATTGTGTATTTTGTTGTTGGGAGCGAGCATTTTTCATATGTTGCGCCTAAGGATTCCAGTTGCTTTATTTTATCCCAGATTATGTTTTTTATCTTGTCGTCAATTTTATCACTAAAGTATTCTTTGGGAACGCCAAGTTTCATGCCTTTTATGTCTTTTTTTGTTGCGGCTAGGAAATTAGGGACTTTTTCGTTGATGGATGTTTCATCCATTGGGTCATGTCCTGCCATTATGTTAAGGGCAATTGCTGCATCTTCAACAGTCTTTCCCATTGCGCCGATTTTGTCAAGAGAATTTGCATAGTCAATAAGCCCGTATCTTGATACCCGGCCGTAAGTTGGTGTAATGCCTACAGTTCCTGTGAATGCTGCGGGGGCTGAAATTGAGCCGCCTGTTGATTCTGCGATTGCGATATGCGGCATGTCAAGTGCTGCTATAAGACCGCCTGCACCGCCTGATGAGCCGCCGCATGAGCGTGTTGGGTCAAGTGGGTTTTTAGGAATTTTGTATGCGCAGTTGGTTGAGAATGTTCCATGCCCGAATTCGTCCTGTGCTGTTTTTCCAACAATTACACCGCCCTGCTCTTTTAATTTTTTGATTGCTGTTGCGTCAAAAGGAGGGATGTAATTTTCAAGAATTTTTGAGCCCGCCGTGGTTTTTATGTTTTGAGTGCAGATGCAGTCTTTTACTGAAAGCGGGAGCGCGGTTAGTTTTCCAGGATTTATTTTTGGTTTTTTGTCGTTGATTGTTATTAGGAGATTGTATTTTTTGTCTGCTTCTTTTAGCTTTTCGAAGAATTTCTGGTAGAAATCATCATAATTTATGTTTCCGTTGTTTGATACAGCGATAAATTGTGCGGGGGTCATTTCGTATTTCATAGGATTATCTCATAATTTAACTATTTAAAAATATTTGAACTGAGCACCTTTGGTTAAATTGCTTTAGGTCCTTTGAAGAATCCTTTTTCGTTTAGTGCTGTGTTTGCAAGGGATTCTTTTTGGGTTAGGCATGACTCTTCTTTGTCTTCTCTTAATGCGGTTTTTGCCTCAACGGGCTGGAATGTTGGCTTAATTCCTGTGACTGTTGCAGAGTCCAAGTCCTTAAAAGAGTCAAGAATATTTTTTATGTCTTTTTCGAATTTGTTTTTTTCTGCGGCAGTTAGACTTATCTTTGCGACAGACGCCACTTTGTCAACGATGTTTTGTTTCATAGTATTATTTATGTAATCGATTGTTTTTAAAATCTTTTGGGATAAGGAGTTCTTGGTGGTGGATGTGACCAGATATTGTTTAGACAATAATGTTTTCGGGTTGGGGAAAAAACAGGCATTTGCTTATAGTTGGGACCCCTTAGATACAACTATTTTAGATTCTGAAATTAATGAGAACCCGTTTGATGCATCTGTTAAAATGTCGCTTGTTTTTGATGGAAATATTGCTGGTCCAAATAATGCCGGAATTGTTTTGGGGTATATGGCTCCTGAAAATCTAGGAGTTAAAGAATATTTTTCATTAAAAGATGTGGGTGTTCGGGCCATTATGGATATGGAGGATACAGATGTTATTTTTGTTCTTCCTTCAGATGTTGAGCATATGTTTTACACTTGCCAGACCATTTACGCGCTTGCCTGTGGGGGTGAAACGCAGATTGATATTCGTGAAACTATTGAAAAATTGTATGGTATTTATTCGTTGTCTGAATCTAAAACATATTCGTTGTTTAAGAATGCCATGTTTGATAAATTCGGCGAAGATCGCGGTAATATGCTGTGCGATGATGTGGTCGAGCAGTATTCTTCTTTGGTTAATTTATGGGATGAATACATTTCTTTACGGGTTAAGGGTGAAGGCGTAAGTATAATAGACATTCTTGATGATGCGGTATCTGATGATTCTTCCTGGATAGTTAATGGGCATGTTTATCGGGATGTTGCTTTCGGTTTTGCATGGTGGCGAGAGCGGCGCGGTTGATTTTACTCCACAGGAAATGAACCATTTTCCAAAGGAACCAAAGGTTTGTTCTACTGGAAGCAACCGGGGTGTTCTATTGGAAGTCAAGGTAATACTGTTTAATTGTGAGAATATTTTTGTTTTTTAAAATAATGTTTGTTTTTGAATTTTTACGAGCTTATATATTATAGGCGGTAAATAAATAAGGATGATTAAGGGGTATTGGTTCGCTTGGTGCGTATTTTTAATATAGAGACTGTAGTATATACATCTAGAAATATATTTGTGACTGTAAAAACATTTATATATGCCCTTATTCAAAAAATAAATTAGATTTTCACATTCACAATTGTCTTGGACAACAATTGTGTAATTGGGCGTTATTTGAATCGTATTTCAAATTTTTTGGACGAAATTTGAATTCATTTGGACTTTTGCATTAAATTACTACTAGTTTTGAACTTTTAATCAGCGTTTGGACAAACACCGATGTTTTATTTCTAAAAAAGATAATGTTGATTAGCTTAAATAAGCTTTTCGCTTGTCGAAGATATGTGTTGCATAGCATATATTGCACAATATATCTTCGAAGCAATGGCCGCTTGGAAGACGGGGAGTAAAAAAAATAAAAAGGGGATGTATAGGAATGGAATCCATCATACAAAGTGCTGTATCAAAACAGGCAAATGGCGGTCTTGGTTATATCGGGACCTTAACAGAAGAAAAACAACCGGAAGATTTCGCTGATGCGAATGACGCCAGAATCGTTGTTGTCGGTGCAGGAGGCATGGGCTGCAATGCAATAAATCGGCTTCAAAGCGTTGGTATTGTTGGGGCAGAGACAATAGCAATGAATACAGATATGAAGCACTTAAGGACTATACAGTCTGACAGAAAAATATTGCTCGGCCAGGAGCTTACAAAAGGTTTAGGTGCAGGCGGATACCCGAATACTGGAAAACAGGCAGCAGAAGAATCAATAAATGAGGTTCGTGACGCTCTTCGCGGTGTTGACATGGTCTTCGTGACCGCCGGTATGGGCGGCGGAACCGGAACCGGATGCGCTCCTGTTGTTGCAGAATGCGCGAAATCTCAAGGCGCTATTGTAATAGGTGTTACAACAATGCCGTTTAAGATTGAAGGTGCAAGAATCCACAAGGCAGAAGAAGGGCTTGCAAAATTAAGGCAGGTTTCGGATACTGTAATTGTAATAGAGAATGACAAGCTTGTAGAGATTGCAGGAAACATGCCATTACAACAGGCATTTTCTGTGGCTGACGAGATTATTGTCACAATGATTAAAGGAATTACAGAGACAATCGCTGTTCCTTCTGTTGTGAATCTTGACTATGCTGATGTTAAAGCAGTTATGAGTGCCGGCGGAGTGGCTATGATTGGTGTTTCTGAATCATCATCTGCTGCAAGGGCTCGCGAGTCAGTTGAACAGGCAATGACGAATCCGCTTCTGGATGTTGATTACAGGGGGGCTACAGGCGCTCTTGTGCACATAACCGGCGGACCCGACATGAGGCTTGATGAGATTAATGAAGTCGGTGACTTTGTTGCAAAGCATCTGGATGCAGGAGCCCAGACAATATGGGGTGCCAGGATTGACGATTCTATGAAAGGCAAGATGCGTGTGATTACAATCATTACGGGTGTAAAATCGCAGTATATCTTAGGACCGCAGTCAAAGCTTCAGGAAAGTGTTGCTGAGGCACAATCCTTAGGACAGACTTTGGGTATTGAAGTGATACGCTAAAGGGGGATTCAAGCTGTACGGGCGCCTTTGCTAAAAGGGTTCGTGTGGAACAGGCGCAGTTTGGGAGATGCTGCGCCTTTTATCTTTGCTTTAAGCAGGCGACTGCTTTTAAGTTGCGCTGTTATTCCACAGCGTAAAAATACAGCACTACGGGGTACTGCCATACCCCTGTATGCCCTTTTGAAAAGCGCCCGGAATTTTTTTCGGGCGCACTAATTTTTATCTAAACATTTATATACAACCTAAAGGCAAATATGTCTTATGGCAACAAAGGTTAAGAAGAAATGCGTTCATCGTTCTAAAGCTGCTGTGAAGAAAGGGCAAGGAAACAAGGGGCAGTTTCTTGCCACAGGCACAACAATTAAAATTATTCTTATAATAGTTGCACTTGTTATTACTATGTCTGTTATGTCCGCCAATAAAGGCGCACTTGCGGAGATAAGCGATTGGTTTATGGGGATTTTGGCTGATTTAGGGCTTGTTCATCTTTCTGATACTGATCGGATAGCTTTAGCATCTATGCAGGCAGCAACATGCGCTGTAGATGTTGTTGCTTTTTATTCCAATGAGCCCTTGCCGAAAGACGGGGATGATATATTTGCCGGTTTTGAGTCTTGCGGGGCGGATTTTATAGGTGCCGGGTCTGGGTTCAGCACTTTTGAAAATATTGCTGTAGGGTCCGGTGGTCCTGTTGTTAGTACGGGCGAAGATAGTACTGGCGAAGACGAAGAAGAAAAATTGCCGGTTTTAACAGGGGTTCAAAAATGGACTAATGAGAATGGTGATGGGCTTCCGAGAACATTAATTGGAAACTATGAATGTTCCGGCAGTAGTTACAAGATTGAACTTGTAGATATAATTTCTAAGAGTTCGGGCGATGGGCAGGCACTTGAAATTACTCAAGATGCCGTAATTATTGAGGATTATTTTGCTGTTTGGGCGGGGTCTTCAGAGACTACCGAAGACATAGTGATTACGACAACAGCTGCTATCTTTGTTTCTGGGTTGCCTTCAGAATCAAAAGTTTCGGGAGAAGTTAGCTGTAAACAATAATGATTTTGTGTTGCTTATGAAAAAAAATATTGCTTTGTTGTCTATTTGGATATTGATTTTTGCTACTTATGGGCCTGTTGCGAATGTTAGTGCTGACGATCCTCTTGGTAAATGCGGAGCCGAACTTTGTGGGAAATGGTGGCTTTTCGAAACATGCGCACCGGATGAAATGTGTGTTGAAAAACTAGGAACTTATGGGTGCGAAGAAAAAGTAGAGTGTTTAGATTCTGACAAGCGCATTAGTGATATTGGTGCCTCTGAAAATCATATACGGTGTTTTGACCCTGTTAGAGGCGTTATTCCGGAATCGGAGAAAACAGAGCAGTCTGTCTGCGTTGCATGTACTTTTGAGGAGCCTCCGGAAACAATAAAATGTTGTCGATTTGGTATTATGAATCCACAGTATTTTTGGTCAACTGAGGATTGTCCCATTACGGTGGTGTTGGATCCATGCTGGGAGACAGACAATAAAGAGTGTGCGGCAAAATCATGGAATGATTACCCTGGCGGTGTAGAGTGCAGAGTCATAAATTTCAACCTGCCACAGAAAGATAAGGCAGCTATGTCTACAGTTGCTAAGGCAAAGGAATGGATAAGTGGGATGGGTGACCCGGA
>JAGLIP010000059.1 GCA_023142905.1 Candidatus Aenigmatarchaeota archaeon
GGATAAAGCGTTACAAGCTGTGGATTGCTACCATTTATGGTGCTGTATGCCGTAACATTTGTATAATCATACCCTGTAGTTGTCCCATTCACGGTCACATTTATTGACATTCCTTCTGAGAGTGTGCCTATGATTCTCGTACTCATAAATCCATTTGCGTCTGTAATCGCGCTTGGAAAGCCTGTTGTGTTTATAGAAACATTTATGCCTGAAAGCGGATTTCCTTCTGGATCTATTACGAAAACATCAATGTATGTTTCGTTTAAGTAGTATGTTGCATCCATTACCCGATTGGCAAACCCATAATTGACATTTTCAGCCACAAAGTAGGAATAATTTGTCTTGTTTATTGTAAGATTGTAGTCTCCGGCTTTTACATAAGAGAATGTAATTTGACCCGATGCGTTTGTCCTTCCTGTAAGAACGCTTTTGTTTGCGTTTTGGGCAATATCTGTTCCATTCCAAAGCGTTACATTTGAATCATTTATGGCCGATGCATTAAGAACGGTTATTGTGAGTGTGGTAGGGTTTACCGTTATATACTCAAAGGAGGTACTGTTTGGATTAACATAAAAATTATCTGTCGTATCTCTTGAATATCCTTCTGCTGTTGCGTCAATAGTTATATTCTGGAATGAAACCATGCCTGTGAAATTAGCGTATCCGTTCGCATCCGTCAATAGGCTTGTTGTACTGCTCTCATTTGAGACTATGATATTTACATTTTGAATACCCTCAAGTGTTGTGTTGCGGACAAATACTGTGAGGTTTCCATAGTATGGCTTAAGAACAACCGGCACTGCTGTAAAGTCATTAAGCATCCCGAAACTTATTGATTTTGTGACTGTTTCCCCATTATGATTCGGGTGAGCCACATCAAATACTTTTGTTCCTTGCGACATAAAATCAATAGTGCATGTGCCGGCAACATCAGTTGTGCAGTTTACTGAAGAATCGGTGCTTAAAGATATAATTGCTCCTGAAATGTCCGAACCTCCCAGATTTTCAACGCCGAATCTCGCTTCGGTCTTGTTAATGTCGTATGTATAATTGTATGTTGTGCCGCCTTCAGGGATTACAATACTTTGCACATCAAAGCCGCAACCATATTCTGTGTTGTTTATTGTTATGCTGTATCCCCCAACAGGCACTTTGTTGAATGTAACGGCATCATAACCAGATGTTAATTGTTTTTGATCATAATACGACACATTTGTTCCTGTAAGCTCTATTGTTATGTTGTCTCTCTGAGTCCCCTCACAGCCTGCCTTAACGCCTACAATGGTTTCGTTTAGAGTGTAATTAAAACTTGTGGTCTTATAATGATAGAACAGGGTAATTGAGGATCCGGTAATATTTTTGTATGCCTCGGATGCCATTATGTCGGAGACTCTGACTTTTGCTGTTGCGCTTAGCTCTTCTGTCCTTATCTGGCTGCCCGCAAGATTTGCGATTGTTTTTATGGGATAACCATATGATGCCATTTCAATATTATATATTCCGATAGCCCCACCAATATAGATTATTGAATTTCCGTATATGTCCGCATTTGACGAGTATGAAGTTCCGATTTCAGGTTTTATTGTAATGGCTGCGCCAATAACAGGAGTCTGTGTGAATTCGTCAAGGACAGTCACATTTACTATTGTTGAACCCCTAAGATATGTGGTTTTTCCGATTAGGTCATTGTTGCCCAGATTCCCGAAATCATAAGGATATCCTCCGCCATAGAATGTATCTTCAAGAGTATTGTATCCGCTTTTAGAGTAAGTTATTTCGTAATTTGAGTCAAATCCAACATCAATTGCGTATTTTCCGTCTGAATCCGTGGTTGTTATATATATTTTTGTTGCCGCAAGGTCATTGAAAAACACCTGTACGCCTTCAAGATGTATTTGATTGTATTCATCCATTACAGACCCTTCAATGTGGGTTGCGCCGGTGAGATTATAATAAATAAATGTGGCTCCACTGTATGGTCCACCACAAGTGCTGCCGTCGCACCCTATAAGTGTTATGTATCCGTCTTTCTCGAATGTTACCGTATAACTTGCTGTTGACGGTATATTTACAAGAACAGTTCCATAATTGGTAATATCTGAATAGATGGTGTTGTGCAGCGTATCCTTTACTGTAACTTTTGTGTCGTCTATCGCATATTCACCCGTAGCATCAAAAGAATAAATATACAGGTTATTTTTGCCGACAATACCCAAAGATTCTTCATCCAATACCGGGTCATCAGCATAACCAATATTTCTTGTTTGTAGGGCATATCCATCTTTTTCAACAGTTATTGTATATGTCTTAAAAAGTGCAATGTTTAACGAATACGCCCCGTTTGAATCAGTATATTTTAAATATGCTAACCCATCAGGTGATGTAATCAATATCTTGGCATTATTAACTTTTATACTATTATTCTGATTGTCATAAACTTCGCCGAAAAGTACGCCGAGACCTGTAAGCTCTATTACCCCATAATTTATCGAGGAATTAAAAACTGTGTTATTCTGGTATGGATAATACCCTGTAATATCCCCCATAAGATCCATATCAATTGTAATTGTAAAATTTGTGCTGCCCACAACATAAACAACAAAATCGCCAGTATCATTTGTTATTGCTTCATACTCTGAGTTTCCGTTCATAGTTATTACCGCTTTTATTCCGCTCAAAGCATAGCTGGTGTTTTCCTTGTCAACCACTTTGCCTTCAACTTTTGATGTTCCGCGAAGCTTGACTACATCATCCCCGGTCCAGCTCTGGCTTGTGTTTCCATAAACCGGAATGTTTTTTAGAGAATATCCTGAAAGCGTAAAATTAAGCGCAGAATCTAAGTTAAGAAGGCTTGTAGGTATATCTATTCTAAACCATCCGCCGGAATTTGTTGTGGTGTTGTAATAATATTCTCCATAACCTAAAAGTGAGCTGCCATCAACAATTGTAAGATTGACCCCAACACCTACAACTGCCTTGTTATTGTATTCATCCAGTACATATCCTGTAAAATATGTCGCGCCTGAAAGTGTAAAGTCCTTTGTTTTTGTCTCTCCGTTATTGATGTCTTCCCCAAATTCAATTTCATACTTGTTTTCATAGTCCGGATGAGATATGTTGGCGTAGTAGTTTACCGAATCTAAAATGCCAGAACCCCAAACTTTTATTATTGCGTTTCCGTTTGCATCTGTTGTTTTTGTGTTCTCGTATACTGTTGTGTATAGTGTTATTGTAACATTAGGCATGGGTCTTGTGTTTGCAGAATCCTTAATGGTAATATTATAGTATGCGAATCCGTCGGCCACCATACTCGAATCCACGGTGTTTATACCGACAAATCCTGCACCTGCATTGTTTTCTGTCTTTTCGGGAAAACCTGCGGCAGTACAGTTTACATAGTATGCTTTATCCCCGCGCACAGTAATTGAATAATGCCCGTTTGAATCTGTTGTTGTCTGATACATCAACACATCTGTCGTATTGTCATAAACAGATACGGATGCGCCTGAAATATGGCCTTCACCAAGCTCTGTTACAGTCCCGTTTAAAGTTGAGTTCCCTGAAAGCAGAATATTTGAATAATCATTTGTTGTATTTGCCACAAAACCGGTCTTTATTGCCTGCATTGTGGGTGTAAGTGTGCCGATGTGCATTATTTTCATTGAATAAAATCCGTTTGAGCCTGTTGTTGCAATCGCATTGCCTGACTGCGTCAATGCAACCTGTGCGGCATCAAGGTCGTTGTTTGATGCAACCGCAAATGCATCTTCAACAAATCCGCTGTAATTCGATATTGAAAACGGATAATTTGTGCTGTTCAGCAAAGTATAATGCGTTGCGTTTATTTGAAGTGTGTAGCTGTTGACCCCGAGTGCTGAAAAATCAATAATGTCTGTCCAGAAATTTCCATCCCATGGAAGGCTGCCCGAAATTGCCTGGCCAATTACCCCATAGGACATATTCCCTTTTGTGTTGTCCACCGTCTCTGTTCCATGCATGCTTGTATAGTTTAATACCGTTGTTGATGCATTCTGGTAATTTTCATTGTTTCTTGTTTTTGTTATGGCGCCAACTGCAAAGTATTTTGTTGCAAATGACCAGTTCCACTCAGAAGTTGTCGTGTATGTGGCATTAACTTTCACATAATAATCGCCCAGAGGAAGACCGCTTATGTCAATACTTGTGTTTATCCAGTCAGTCCCGTTAAATGACATCGGCAGGTTTGGCCCTAAAGCAACGCTTCCTGTTGAATTATATATCGTATAATTTGCAAAACCCGTTGTTGCATTGACTTCGCCCAATGTTGCATGGCTTGCATTCGCTGTTATGTTTAAAAGATTTCCTAGTGTGTCTGCTGAAATGTTTGTGTCTACTGTTATGTTTGCTGACTGCACTGCAAACACCGGACTTAAAAACAGGGCAAATGCTGCTAAAAACATACAGAGCCCGAACAGGTTTTGCCTTGTCATTCTTCCTCTTCCTCGCTCATTTTTGCGGCCTGAGTAGATTCATTATTTAAAATAACCGGCGTATCTTGGATGGTTTTTAAAGAACTTTCAGTGCCTGTGGCAGGCATGTAAACCCAAGAGCGGCCTACCAGAATTCGTGTAATTGTGCCATTATCTCTTAGCGCTTCTAAGTACCCTGCAAGAAACTCGCGCCTTATGCCTAACTCTTTTGATAATTGAGAAACAGAGCGCGGCCGTTGCGCAAGTATTTTAAGAAGCCCGTCTTCTTTCATAATATTTCCCTTAAAGCAAACTAAATATCGATATAGTGAGACATACCGCTGTTATTGATTATTTGTCATCAGGTACTATATAAAGCTTTGTATTGCGCGCTATATTGTACGCAATATGTAACTCAAAAATTTGCCTTAGAAAACATCCCACAACCGGTCTTTTTTGACCATAATCTCACGGATTTCTTCTAATGTATTTTTCTCATGTTCGCTTAAAATATCCAGATTTTCAGATAATAACTTGTATTCGTCTTTTAGAATAAAACTGTAAAGTATGTCGTCTTCTTTTATGTTTCGCCCCACAACAGCGCCATCAATTGATACCGCTACCTGTTCTCCAAGTTTTCCTTCAGTGACATTTTCGCCCTTGTTCTGCAATGCATGAACGGAACCAATTATCTTTCCTTCGGTGTTCATCAGTCGAACACAGGTTTTTATTGTTCCTCCAAGAACTTCCATGCCAACAATTGCCGGCTTGCTTTGCCTAAATACAAATCCTGAAAGGAACTTAAGTTTGCACGGTGCTGCAACAGAAGACAAAATATCTTTTTCCTTGAGTTTTGAGACTTCTTCTATGTGCTTTTCATAATCCTCAACAAGGCGATAAATTATGTCTGAAGATAATACTCTTGTTTTTGTTTGTCTTGCAAGCTCTTCTGCATCCGGAAGTATTTTTGTGTTGAATGCAAAAATGACTTTGTGTGCGAAATCGATTTCTTCCAGTGCCATCACATCTTTTTTGTTTACGGTTCCTATTTCGGCACGCTTTATAGGTATTTCCATATCCTGTAATGTTTTTACAAGCGCTTCTAAGCTACCAAGCGCATCTGCTTTTACAATAACACCAACACCATCAGTTTTTATTTGAACTTCTTCTATTTCTGCCTGTACTTGTATTTTGGCTTCATCTATTTCTGAGGAATCGCGTACACATCGCAAAGGCACTCCCGAAATAACATTATCTAAATCTGGCGCAGATATCTTAAGTCCAGATGCCGCAGCAATTTCGGGGAAATTGGTGAATTGTTTTTCTACACGAATTTCCTTCATAGGACTTGTTTTAAGAATCGCTTTTGCTTTTGTGACAATAGCCCCGTCCGGGTGTCCAATAACAATCATATCGCCTCGTTTCACAAGCCCATCGTAAAGTATGACGTCAATAGTTGTTCCAAGACCTTTTACTTCTTTGACTTCCAAAACCGTTCCTTTCCCGGCACCTGTATCATCAATATGTAATTTTTTCTCAAGATATTTTTGTGTAATTCCGCTAAGCATAGTAAGTAAATCCGGAATACCTTCAC
>JAGLIP010000006.1 GCA_023142905.1 Candidatus Aenigmatarchaeota archaeon
CAGGAAAATGGACAGAGAACCTATATAATACATGGCTTTGGATGATACAGCCGGTCTTAAAAGAAAAGCCTGCTGGTTATCCGAACTGGATGAGGTCTGAAGCCTGGAGAGATAAGGATTTGATTACGGCATTGTCCAGCTGGGCGCAGTTAAGGCATGACACAATTCTTTATGTAAAACAGAGTTATACCAGGGCGGTTATGAAGAGCATAACATCTGTTGGGCCTCAGCCAATACAATCAAAATACTACGGCTATGTTGAGCCGAACCCTGAGCTTTATGCAAGGGCAAAATACATTACTGAATTTTTGATACAAGGATTAGAAGATCAGGATTGCTTAACTGCGGATGTTAAAACATCATTAGAGCAGAGCCGTGATATTATGGCAAGACTGCAGGAGATTTCTGAAAAAGAGCTTGAAGGGCAGGCATTAAGTGAAGATGACTACGATTACATAGAAAATATTGATTCTGTGTTTAACAGGATTATTGAAGATCTTGCATCTGCACTGACTGTTGAGGCAAACAAGAAGCCGACAGGATCTGGTGTTGAAACACACACGAATTTGGAAGGCAAAGATGATGCATTCAAGACAACAATAATTGCTGATGTCCATACGGAGACAAACACCAAGAAAGCCTTAGAAGTCGGGACAGGAAAAATTGACTGGATTATTGTTGCGCATGCTTCAAAAGACGGAAGAATAGGACTCGCAGTTGGCCCTGTGTTTAGCTATTATGAATTTCCCTGGCCAATGGATGACAGATTAACTGATGAAAAATGGAGAGAGATGCTAAATTCCGATGTACCTCCTGAACGGCCGGAATGGATTGCTGTTAATTAAGAACAAAATATATAACCTGTGCCCTATAGTAAACAACTATGAAAGAAACCACAAAATCATTTGTAATTATAACTGCAATATCCACACTTACAATGATTGGCGGGTATTTTTTGGCGCCGTTTGAGGTACGATTTCTTAAAAGCTTTACTGAAAACACAGCACTTATAGGGCTTACTTATTCTGTTGGCGCCATATTTTTCGCGCTTCTTTCCATATACATCGGGCGCTTGAGTGCAACTTATGGCAAAAAAAGATTCATCACAATAGGCACAATTGCAGGAATATTTTATCCATTGCTTTTTGCAAACACTATAAATGTTTTCCAGTACATGGGTGTAAAATTTGTTTGGGCTTTTGCAGGGGCATCCACAGGCCCTCTTTTGGCCGCGTACCTGCAGGATACGATTTCAAAAACCAAAAATAAAGGAACCCTTCTTGGAGTATTCCATTCAGTGCACGCGATTGCAGGAAGTTTGGGCGCGCTTCTTGGCGGGCTTATAAGCGATGCATACGGGTTTAGAAACGCGTATGTTTCCGCAGGATATCTCCTTGTGCTTCCATGCCTGCTTGCCATTATTTTTATCGGTTTTAAAGACCACGAAAAGAAACCGAGAAGAGAAGAGAAGAGAAGTATTTTGTTTTCATTGAAGTATGTATTATCAAAACCGGTTCTTGTTTTTCATCTTATGATCAACACACTTTTTGGGCTCAACTGGAGTGTGAAAGCAATATTGTATCCTTTGATAGTCTATGAGATGGCAAAAAGCGATGCGGTCACGGGGAGCGTTTTTGCTGTGATGGGTATTACAGCCGCGTTTGTGCTTCCTTATGCCGGGCGCTTTGTCGATAAAAAAGGATATCTTAAAGGCGCTTTTGTTGCGTATATTGTTTTAGGGTTCGCTTCTTTAGGGCTTGCTTTCTCCACGCAGATTTGGATGTTCTTTCTTTTTTCAGCCTTTGTTGCTGTGGGTGAGGCATTCAACGGGCCTGTAAGCGGAGTCATTGAAATCGATAACATAGAGAACAAATTTCGCGGAGAGATTATCGGGTTCTATACCGCGTGGGCGTCTACAATAGGGGCCTTGTCTCCTCTTTTGGCAGGATTGCTTCTTGGTTTTATTGGTGCTAAAAGTGTTCTTTTTATCTATTCGGTGGTTATATTGACCGGATTTTTGGCTGCGCTTCGTGTTTTAAAAAGCAAATGTAAAATAAATTAATTTTTGGCGTTTAAAAAAGAAAAAACGCCTAATTATCCCGTGTTAGAAGTAACAAAAATACGAAACATTTTAATATATGAACACACCATCAAATTTATCATTTCTTTTTTGGGAGGAGAAAATACTTATGGAAAACATTAACATACACAATGTGGTTGCTTCCTGCCATGCAGGAACACAGATACCTTTAAACCGGCTTGCAATGGAGCTTGAAAGAACAGAATATGAGCCGGAACAATTTCCAGGCCTTGTATTGCGGCTTGATGACCCAAAATCCGCAGCACTGATTTTTAACACAGGAAAAATTGTCCTTACCGGAACCAAATCGCCTGCACAGGCAGAATTAGGTGTTGAAAAACTTGTAAAACTTATACGCACTTTAGGGATAGATATAACTGAAGTTAAGGACATGAAAATCCAGAATATTGTGGCCTCTGCAAACATGAATGCCAAACTTAACTTAAATAAAATAGCATTTGAGCTTGAAGGAACAGAGTATGAGCCTGCCCAATTTCCGGGATTGGTCTATCGCCTTGACGGGCCTAAAACAGTGTTTCTTCTTTTCAGTTCAGGCAAAGTAATCTGCACCGGCGGGAAATCTGAGGAAGATGTGCATGTGTCGGTTGCAAAACTTCGCGAGAAGCTGAAAGCAATAAGCGCGCTTTGAGTGCGTTTTTCTTTTTTCTTGAATTTTTATGTAAAATAAGATAGAAATATAAATGTTTCTTGGGTACTTAGAAGTAATTACAATTGGTGTTGTTATGGATGTAGAATCACTTTACGAAGAAATATCAACGGAGAATACCTTTCCACAAACTAAAACGGGAATTAAAGGCCTTAAAAAAAATAGTGACTTTAACGGGTGTTGTAATGCTTACGGTGTGGATCCGGATGCATTCATAATATATGCGGTTGAGCAATTAGGCGATAATGAACAAATAGACCCTAATATAGCTCCTTCATCTTTGCCGCCCGAGACGGATGAAATATTCTCGGGTATTAAGAAGACCAGACAGCAAGAAATATATTCTCAAAAATCAGAAACCCCCGTATTTGGCGGTAATCGGCTTTCAGATGAAGACGGAACAGAAGTTATAAACTATTTATTCGACAAGGATTTTGATGATGTATCTATAGCCTATTTAAAAGAAAACTTAAAAACAAATAATGCCGTCATTCTTGACACGCCGTATATAATTGAACTTGCGCTTTCGAAAATATTGCAAACAGACAAATACGAAAATTCAAATACGGAATATTATTGGGACACACCAAAAATAACCAAAAATGAAGAGTTTGTTTCAAGATTAGACAAACTATACGAGTTCATTACAAAAGAAAGAATTGAAAACGAAAGATTAGATGCGGAAGATATATACATCCCTGCAGTAAATGCGATAATGTCAAATAATTTCAAGTCAATAAAACAAAACACACTTAACGAAATATTTGAAGAACTAAAGGCGCGGGGCAAGGTAGACAAAACATTTGAAGAATTCATGAAAGAAAAAGGGAATTCAAAGATACAATCTAATGAGTTCCATCCTGCTGTTTTAATATATAATGCTCTTGAGAAAGAAATATTTGAAAAAGATTTTACAAATTCCGCGCTTGAGTGGTATGAAAACATTTCGGGAACGGGATTTTCTAAATGTTTTGATGGCTCCGCCGTGCCTCCGGAAAAAGTAGAAGAATCAATGAATGGCAGACTAACAACTGGGTATCATTTATGCCTTGATGGTTCTGGTCGGAGCATGCGCAAAAATATCGGTATGGGATATATAGAATACATAAACACAATAAAACTGGCTAAAGACTTTCTAAAAAATGCAGGATTTAACGAAGACGCTGAAACCATAAATAAAACTATAGAAGAAACAGTAAATGCATCTGTGGCACTTAATGTAATCAAGCAGCAAAAAGATAAAAGCGCCGATGGCACAAGAGATATTTTTTTGGATGTTATTGAATTCATGAATTCTGAAGGTTATTCTTTCCCGCCAAAAGATACCCAAAACCTACTGAAAGGATGGTATTTGGAAGAAACTAAATCTAAAAAAGGCGGTAAAAAAGCATATAGGCCGTATGGTCGATATTTTAAAACGAAAGAAGAAAGTATTGATTCAAAAATACTCCGAATGTATCAAGAATTTGGCGGAAAGAAAAAAGACCTTGTTGTAAAAACGCCGGCGCAGATCTTTAAAGAACAAAAGATTAAAGAACAAAAGACTGCTGCTGAAAGACAAAGACAACAAAGAGAAGCTGATTTTCAGCGCGAAATGGGTGGGGAAACAGCACGAAGAGAAGAATTGCGAAGATTTGAAGAACCAGAATACAAAAGATTTCAAGAAGAGCCCGGAGAGGAAATAGAATTCTATGTAACAAATGCAAAGATTCGAACAAAAACTATTGAATTGAGGGGCAGACACACCACCGATGGAAAATCCAAAGTTGTTGGTGAGATACCAAAAAGCGAATTTATCGATACCTGTGCTGCGGAACCGACAAGAGACGAGTTATTAAACAGTGTGTTTACAGGAATTGTAGCAAAGACCAAAGGCAAACATCTTGTATTAACCGATGTTGGCTTACATGATTCAGGATTATATTGTTCGCTGTAAAACAATCTAAACTAATTTAAATTTGCCTCAAGAATGTGGGGTATGGAAAAAACTCTGGAATATTCTGATTTGCTTTCTAAGTTTGAAGTGTTTTTCTCAGAAATCTATTATGACAACCTGTTAAAAGCAGTGCAGGCGGCAACGCCGGTGATTGTTGATTTTGAGGATTTGGAGAAATTCGACTCAGAAGTTGCAGATTATCT
Source organism: Candidatus Aenigmatarchaeota archaeon (assembly GCA_023142905.1). Lineage (GTDB taxonomy): Archaea > EX4484-52 > EX4484-52 > EX4484-52 > B79-G9 > GLR112. The sequence continues at coordinate 4,887 of JAGLIP010000006.1, forward strand.
TTTGGAAAATCCGGATGAAGTTTTCCAGGCAATTGAGGAAGCAGTCTCAAATGTTGATATTGGCGAGCCTATTGACACCAAAATAATTGTGCGATTCACAAACACGCCGGAATCAGGCTCGGTTGCAATAAAGAATGTTCGAAGCAAGCACATAAAGAAGTTCGTGGCAATTGACGGCATAATAAAACAGGCATCGGAAGTCAGGCCGGAAATAACGCTTGCGACTTTTGAGTGCAAGGCATGCGGTGAGCGAATAAACATCATGCAGGAAGAGCAGCAGCTTGAAAAACCTTACATGTGCGCATGTGGAAACAAGCAGGGATTTGCAATGGTTTCTAGAAAAATGATAGACCTACAGCGGCTTGAAATTGAGGAGTCTCCTGACAAGCTTGACGGCGGGGCGCAGGCGAGAAAACTTGCTGCGTTTTTGCAGGCAGACCTTGTTGACCCAAAATTCCAGAAAAAAGTAATTCCCGGTGCAAAAGTCAGGGTATTCGGCATTATACGCGACATTCCCTTAAAGGTTGAAAAAGGCAAAGAAACAAAAAGGCGCGACCTTTATATTGAGGCAAACTATCTTGAGACAATTGAGCAGGAATTTGAAGACCTTGATATTACTGAAGAAGATGAAAAGGTCATAAAAGAGCTTGCCCAAAACCCAAAAATTTATGAGCTGCTCACACAATCAATTGCTCCATCTATTTATGGATATGAAAAAATAAAACAATCAATCGCTTTGCAGCTTTTCGGCGGGGTCAGAAAAGTAAGAAAGGACGGAGTTACAACAAGAGGAGATATGCACATACTGCTTGTAGGTGATCCGGGTGCCGGTAAATCCCAGCTTTTAAAATATGTTGCGGGTCTTGCCCCCAAAGCAAGATATGTTGTAGGTAAATCCACTTCCGGTGCGGGTTTGACCGCCACTGTTGTCAAAGACGAGTTCATGCGCGGTTGGGCACTGGAAGCGGGTGCATTGGTTCTTGCAAACAAGGGAATTGCAATGATAGATGAACTTGACAAGATGGGCAAGGATGACAGGAGTGCTATGCATGAAGTAATGGAACAACAAACAGTTACTATAAGCAAGGCAAATGTGCAGGCAACACTGAATGCGCAGACAACTATTTTAGGTGCTGCAAACCCAAAATTCGGCAGGTTTGATCCATACACATCCATTCCCGAACAGATTGATTTGCCGGATACGCTTATTTCACGATTTGACCTGATGTTTATTATACGGGATGTGCCAAACAAAGAAACAGACACCCGCCTTGTGCGCCATATTCTGAAAATGCACGAAAACCCGGATATACAACAGCCACCCATAGAGTCCGAAATGCTTCGAAAATACATAGCATACGCAAAAATAAATGTTGCGCCTGTACTGACCGAAGCTGCGCAAAAAGAGATTGAAAAATTCTATGTGTCCTTAAGAAACAAGTACACTGGAGAAGAACAGTCCGCGGTTCCTATTGGCGCAAGGCAGCTTGAGGCTTTAATAAGGCTTTCAGAGGCATCCGCAAAAGTGCGGCTTTCAGACAAGGTCTTGAAAAAAGATGCTAAAAAAGCAATTGACCTTCTTATGGAATACATGATGGCTGTTGGTGTTGACCCTGAAACAGGGCAGCTTGACATGGATCGGCTTGAAACAGGAACAACTGCAAGCCAGAGAAACAAGATTCGCCTGCTATTGAAAGTGATAGCGGAAATGCAGGAAGAATCGCCTGAAAAAACTGTGCTTATTGAAGATGTGATAGCTGCTGCAGAAGAGCAGGGAATAGAAGATGCTGAAGATATAATAAACAAACTGAAACGCGAAGGCGAACTATTCGAACCAAAGCAGGGGCATATAAGAAAGGTGTAATTGTATGAATGAAACAAAACAACCAATAAAACGCCTTGTGGCATATAAAGTCACAATCGCGGATGTAGTGGATGGTAACTACAAGGCACAGGAAGGATTCAATCCGTCGCGTGTTGAAATCTCATGGGGTCTTAGTGTCTCACGAGTGCATATAATTGCAACTGTTGTAAACCACTATAAAAGTGAGGACTCCAAATACGCATTTATCACGCTTGATGACGGAACAGGTGTTATTAGGTCAAAAGCATTCCAGCAGGACACAAAATTTCTTGAAAAAATAAAAAAAGGAGATATTGTTGATGTAATTGGGCGCATCCGCGAATATAATGACGAGAGGTATATTGTTCCTGAAGTTGTGCGCGTTGTTGATGATTACAATATGATTACCCTGAGAAAGCTTGAAACAACGGTTTTCAAAAACAAATTTTTAAAGAAAGAGGGGATGGCAACAAAACAAAAAGAAGATGGAAAAAAAGAGAGGGTCGAACCTGAAAAAAAGAAAAAAACGGTAAAAAACACCCCTCAAAAACAGGAACCTAAGCCGGAAAAAAAGAAAGATGCGGCAAAAGAAACAAAAAAACCGCTGGATGATAAGGAAATACGGGAGCGGGTTGTAAAAACAATAGAGGTTCTTGATGACGGCGAAGGTGTGGACTACACAGATATACTTAAAAATGTAGACTTGGAAGATAATCTAATTGAAAAGGCTATTGATGAACTGCTAAGCGAAGGCTCATGCTATGAACCGCGCGCAGGAAAAATAAAGGTGTTGTAAATGACAGAAGAATATGATTATGATGCGCTGCTTGAAAAAGCAAGAAAACAGCTCCCTGAAAAAGTGTTCAAGCACGAAAGACTTGAAATGCCAAAACTCAACTCAGCTGTTATCGGAAACAGGACATTTGTAAAAAAATTCCCCGAAGCTGTAGGTATCATACGGCGGGACCCAAAGCATGTTGTGAAATATCTTGCAAAAGAGCTTGGAAGCCAGGGAAGCATTGAAGGAGAAGCCGCAATATTTCAGGGAAAATTTGGAAATATTCGCGTTAATGAAAAATTCGAGAAATATGTAAATCTTTTTGTGCTTTGCTCTGAATGCAAAAAGCCAGATACAGCCCTTGTTAAAGAAAACAGGATTGATTTTGTGAAATGCGAAGCATGCGGGGCTAAAAAACGCGTTGAAGGCATCAAATAGGTGCATATTTTGAATTTCTTTTCAAAACGACATAGTACCGAAAAAGGCATTGTAGTTGCTGTGTGTGATAAAGATATTGCAGGACAGGTTTTTGAAGAAAATGAGTTTGTCCTTGATATTGACAAGGATTTTTTCTGTGGTGGGAATATAACAGAAACAGAACTTCTTGAAATACTGAAAAATGCGCATAGTGCGAATATCTGCGGGAACAAAGTTATTGAATTTCTTGTAGAAAAGAACATTCTTGAAGACGAACAGGTAAAAACAATTGCCGGCGTAAAATATGCTATGGTGTTTTAGGGTCTTAACGCTGCTTTTCTGAAATCTATAACTTTTCATGAAACATATATAAAAATTGAACTTCGTATGATTTATATAATTATAGCAGACAAAAAAATTCATGTGATTTATATGTCCAACTGCACGAAGTTCATTGATTTAGCCGAAAGCGAAGTATCCTTATTAGGCCAAAAAGCATCAGGCATTACAGCACTATTTAATTCCGGATATCCGATACCATCGGGTTTTGTTATTTCGGCATCATTGTTTGACTCGTTTCTTGCGCAAACAGGCCTAAAAGAAAAAGTATGGGATGTTTTGGCTCATGCAACCCTTGATGATTACCCTGCGGCGTCTCAAATTTCAAAACAGCTACGGGATGCTATTCTCTCAATCGAATTCCCGCAGGTTCTTGAAGACGAAATATTGGAATGCTACAGAAAATTTAATTTATCCGAAGATATGCAAAAACTGAATGATGTTGCAAAAAGCATAATAGATGCTGGAAGAAGCGATGTTTATGTCTCTGTACAGGCATCTCCAATAGCGGCACAGGAACAGTCAAGTTTTTCCGGGATGCAGGACACACATTATTATGTGCATGGTACCGTAGGTGTAATAAAGGCAATACAAAAATGCATGGCATCTTATTTTTCTTTTCGCTCAATAATATACAGACTTAAGAACAATATACCGCACAACAGCCTTATGACAATAATTGTTCAGGAAATGATTCTTTCAGAAAAATCAGGTGTTATAGCCACAGCAAATCCTGCCAATGGCTCAAGAACGCAAACAGTTATTGAAGGGTTGTGGGGTCTTGGTGAGGGTGTTACCGGCGGGGTGGTTACCCCGGACAAATATGTAATCGACAAAGAGACCGGACATATCATTGATAAAAAAATAAGCATCAAAGACTGGCAGTATTCTGTTGACCCTATGAATGGCGGCCTTCAGAAAGACCAAATACGGGAAACAAAAAAAGAAGAAAGGGTGTTGAGTGTAAATGAGCTTAAAGTTCTTTTTTCATTAAGTGAAAAAATACACAACCATTTCAGAAGGCCTCAGATGATTGAGTGGGCAATATACAAAAACCGGGTGTATATCCTGCAGTCAACACCATTATATATCCCGCAACAAGACATGATGCAAGAACCACCTACAGAAACTCAAGGGACAACAATAGCGGGGTTCGGTAATTTTTCCAAGACAAAAACAGGAATTGTAACATTCATATACAATGATGTTGATTTTTCAAAACTTTCAGGTCCTGATGTAATTGTTTCGGGCTATGCAACAACAGACCTTGTGCCTGCGCTTCTTAATGCATCGGCAATTGTCACAGACGAAGGCGGAACCCTTTCGAATATGGCAACAATTGCAAGGGAATTTGGAATTCCTATGGTCTGCGGCACAAAGCAGGCAACCCGAAAAATACCGGAAGGCGTAACTGTTACTGTAAACGCAAAAGAAGGTATTGTTTTTGAATCCCGTCCGCCGGCACCAATGCCTGCTCCTACTGCATATCCTCCGCAATACCCACCTCAGGAAACGCAGCAGCAAAACACGCAATTTTATCCACAAACGCAAGGTATGCCTCAACAGCCCGAACAGAATATTCCTGCGCAAACAGCACAAAATTACCCATCCCAATCAAATCCACAGCCGCAGCAATTCCCGCAGCCAACAGCATACCCAAATACACAGAATCAGCCAGAAGTTCCAATAGAGCCACAGGCACCCCAAAACACACAACAGGGGCATTCTAATCAAAATGAAATGCCGACAAATCCAGGGCATAACCCACGCGAACCCACGCAGACCGCAATAAAAGTAAAATACAGCATTTCTGATTTAACAGAACTTAATTCAATACAGGAAAAGCATGATGGTATTGGGTTTATAGACCTTAAGGCATTTTACAGCAGAAATACTGCGCCACAAACAGAAACACGGGAACCTATGCCGAGCATCAATGGATTTACTCCAAGCACAAACTTCCCGGAACCGACAATGACCATTAATTCAAATGCAGTTTCTAAACTCATTGAAAAATTTTATCCAACAGAAGTGTGGCTTAAGATATCGGCAGTTGGTGAAAAAACAATGCAAAGTGATATTTCATGCCTAATTGATGTTTCTGCACGAGGTTACACAAACATTGGTGTGATATTGCCTTCGATCGACCATCCTGCAAAAATACAGGCCATAAGGACGATGGCACAACAGGCGGGTCTTGACATGTCAAGACTGAAATTGGGTGTTCTTATTGATTCGCCGACACAAGTATTCGTTTTAGAAGAACTTGTGAAAGAGGGTATAAACTTTGCAGTATTGGATGCAGAAAAACTGGCAAAAACATTTGCATCAGAGCCGCAGCCAAATCATGCAGCTACAACACATCCGGCATTCATAGCGGCAATGCGCCAAGCCATAAGTATATTAAACAAAAGCAAAGTTTCAACAACTATTAAAGGGTTTTCAGAAGACATATCTTTTATAGACAATATGATTTCATTTGGCGTTGAATCATTTACAGTTACTGCCCATACATCACAAACAGCTCTTCTTTCTATAGAGCGCGCCGAGAAAGCAAAAATGATAAATCTCATGAAAGAGAGACACCAAATGCAATTCTGAGAATGGTATAGATACTGGAGGCAATCATATTAAAAAAATTCTTATTACATCCGCCCTGCCGTATGCAAACGGCCCGCTTCATTTAGGACACATTGCATCTACTTATCTTCCGGCAGACATTTTTGCAAGATATAATCGGCTCAAAAAAAATAATGTTGTTTTTGTGTGTGCTACAGACGAGCACGGCACGCCAATAGAGCTAAATGCTATGAAGCAAAACATGAAACCTGAAGAATTTGTAAAAAAATGGAGGGGCGAACATGCACGCGATTTCAAGAACGCGCGTATATCTTTTGATGAATTCCATTACACGCACTCGAATAAAAACAAGGAAATGGCGGACTATTTTTTCAATAGCGCAAAAAAGAAAGGATATATCTATGAAAAAGAGATTGAAGCAACATACTGCCCAAAAGATGAACGGTTTCTTCCGGACAGATTTGTAAAAGGCATATGCCCTTTCTGCAGGGAAAAAGACCAATACGGGGACTCATGTGAAAAATGCGGAAAAACATACAATTCTACAGAACTTTTAACTCCTGTATGTGCACTCTGCGGAGCTACGCCCATCCAGAAGAAGACAAAACACTTCTTTTTTAAGCTGTCCTCGTTTTCAAAAGAGCTTGAAGACTGGCTTTTGAAAAACAAGAATCTTCAAAGCGATGTAGTTAATTATGTTAAAAACTGGATTAAAGACGGCCTAAAGGACTGGGATGTCACAAGAGACGGTCCTTATTTCGGCTTTAAGATTCCGGGAGAGAAAAACAAATACTATTATGTCTGGCTTGATGCACCAATAGGCTATGTCTCATCAACAGTTTCTTGGGCTGGCAAAAACAAAAAAAATTGGGAAGAGTTCTGGAAAAAGGATGCTGAAATATATCATTTTATCGGAAAAGACATTGTTTATTTCCATTATCTTTTCTGGCCGTCACTTTTATCCTCTGCCGGTTTTTCGCTTCCGCACAAAATTCCTACACGGGGGTATCTTACAGTCAATGGTAAGAAAATGAGCAAAAGCAGGGGAACATTCATACTTCTTAAAGATTTTCTTGAAAAATATTCGGCAGACTATTTAAGGTATTATTTTACAGCAACTACACCGAATAATACAACAGATGTTGATTTTTCCTGGGGATTGTTTGAAAAAAAGATCAATAAAGAGCTTTTAAATGATTTCGGCAATTTCGTCCACAGGGCGCTGACTTTTGCAAACAATAATTATGGCGGCCAGGTTCCGAAAAATATCAAAGTCTCAAAAAACGAGCTATTTTTGAAAAAAATAAATGCACTCCCTCAAGATGTTGGTGCGGAATTCGATGCTGTGGAGCTTAAGCGGGGTCTTGAAAAAATTATGGAATTTGTCAGACACTGCAATAAATACTTCAATGAAAACGAGCCATGGAAAAAGATAAAAGAAGACAAAAAGAAGGCAGACGAAGTTGTTTATCTTTCCATAAAGGCAATAGCGACACTCTCCATTGTAATTGAGCCTGTGATACCAGACACTGCTAAAAAATTGCAGGACATGCTTAACTTAAAAAACCCTGAGTGGGGTGTTGTTGAGCCCAATGAAAAAATAAAAAAACCAAAAGTCCTCATTGAGAAAATAGAATGCAAAACAGAACAAGACAATTTTTCAAAACTTGATATTAGAGCTGCTAAAATAACGAATGTTTCTAATCATCCAAAAGCAGACAGACTTTATGTGATTCAACTGGATTTGGGCTTTGAAAAAAGGCAGGTTGTTGCAGGACTGAAAAAGAACTATGGTCAAAAAGAGCTTGAGGGAAAAACAGTTTGTGTTCTTTACAACCTAAAGCCTGCTAAATTACGCGATGTTGAGTCAAACGGCATGATTCTTGCAGCTGATGACGGAGAAAATGTGAGTGTACTTTTCGCGCCAAAAGCAAAACCGGGGGATGTGGTTACGGTTGATGGGATAAAACAGGCGCCTGCAAACTTAATCGATTTTAAGGATTTTGAAGCAGTAAAAATGGAAGTTATAAAAGGAAAACGCGTCTCATACAACAAAAAAGAGCTTTTAGTAGGCAAAAATGCAGTTGTTGTTGAAAAAGTAAAAATCGGTGCTAAGGTTTGCTGAGATTAGTTAGTCCTCAAAAAATTCTTCTTTGCTTCGCTCGGTTATCTCGCCGCGAAGGTTTGTTCCATACATATGTTTTACTTCTTCTTTTTTGAAGTTGGATAAAAGCCATGAAAGTTTTGTAAATGCAGTTTCCGGAAGCATGTCGGTCATATTTCCAAGAACACCGATTGATAAAAGCTCTCTTCCCGCACTGTATACATTCATGTTTACCCGACCGTAAACTGCCTGGGATGTCATTGCAACAACGCAGCCGGAATTGATGAGTTTTTTGAGTTTGTCGAATACTTTTTCATTTGGCTTGCTTTTGTCATCAAATGCTATTATGTTTAAATGTCCTAAACCTGTTCCTTCAATCACGAGGCCGTCGAATTTGTTTTTTGTGTAAACGCCTATTTCTTCTTCAGTCATATTTGGGTGCGCTCTTAAGATTCCGACTTTAACATCTTTGAATTTGCGGACAACCATTTTTTTGTCCTGTTTTATTGGGTAATTCTTTGTCTCAAAAATAATGTTTCCTGTTTTTGAATCAACTGTTGCTATTTTGCCTGCATTTATTGCTCTAAATGCATCGCGCCTCGATGTGTGCATTTTTCTTGTCTTTGCTGCGGGATTTATTGCGCATTTGGTGTCGCTTGTGCTATCATGCATACAGATTGCGACTCCTGCAAACTTGGTTTTCGCAATGAAGTGTGATGCACATACAAGATTCATCTCAGCATCGCTTGAGCCCCTGTCTGATGACCTTTGGGCGCCTACAATTATTACAGGTATCGGAATATTCTCTAGCGCAAATGAAAGGGCTGTGGCTGTGTATCCAAGCGTATCTGTTCCGTGGGTGAGTATTATGCCGTCGACGCCTTTTTTTATCTGTTTTGCAATCTCGTCGACAAATATATTATAATGAGCGAACCTAAGGTTTTCCGAAAGCGCATTTGCGATTAAATATGACTTAAAATTGGCGATTCTTGTCAGTTCAGGAAACATATTAATTAGTTCTTCCGGCGAAAATGACGCAGATACCGCCCCGGTTTCATAATCTACTTTAGAAGCAATAGTTCCTCCTGTGTGGAGTATAGCAATTGTCTTTTTTTTAGAGTCGAATTTTATTGGCTCTTTTTTTGCATTTTGCTCTTTTTTTGCTTTTTTAAGAATTTCTATTTTTGTTTTCTGTGTTATCTCAACGCCGATGTTGTACCCGTTATCAAGCTTTAAAACAATCGTGTTTTTGGAACCAAGCTCGCTTTTGGGCATCAAAGTTCCTGTGTATGTATTTTTTCCGTCTTTGATTTTAAGCAATTCGCCGGTTTTTATTTTATCTGCAATATTTTGAACCATACCGTTATTGTTTCAAAAGAACTTATTAAATTTTGGTAACAATCCGACCAAAAAAAGATATAATCAAATTAGATTATGTAAGAATTTTAAAGATTTTATTTTTGAATATTTTGCGTTTCATCAGAAATATCATTAATTTATGAATAAACATTATTGAATGTCTGGAGTTTACGAGTATATTTGTTATTATAAATTGTTGTTTTTTCTTTTTTAAAATTTCGTCGATGGATATTTTATAATTAGGATCAATTATTTTTTTACCTATTTCTTCGCCCGAAATCATTGCTGGATGAATCCCTTCCCCCGTAAAACGATAAATTAATCCTGCAGCATCGCCAATCAAAAAAATATTTCCGAACTCCATACCCTGATAATCACAATTTAATGGATATGATTCATATTTTGCACCCGTAATATCGATATTTTTTTGTTTTAACCAAATATGAAAATTATCTAGTAGTTTTTTTGTAGACATTACTTTTGGATTACAACCCGCCCCAATAGAGATATAATTCTTATGTGGTAAAATCCATGCATACCAGGGACCAAAAACTCGAGCGTTAAAAAATAGTTCAATATCTTTATACTTATTCGTTGAAATGATATAATGAATTACCCAATCGCAGCAAGCTGCGGGGTATCTAACTAAAGGTTATCAATGTCAATTGCTTTACATCTCTGCCTTGTTTTCCCACATATTTCTTAATTTCTTCTAATCCTCTTCCATCACCAACGGTATCTATATGCCC
>JAGLIP010000060.1 GCA_023142905.1 Candidatus Aenigmatarchaeota archaeon
AGAAGATATGTGTTTGCTCCTTTTTTAGATAGGCGTGATGACATTAATCCAGACCCACATGCCGCTTCTAAAATTTTAGTATTTTTAATTTTTGGTGCGTATTGTTCAAAATAGTGTTCAAAAACCACACTAAAATAGGATTTATTGATTTTTTCGATTATATTTACTGAGGTTTTATCTTTTTTGTAATATTTATCCCATGGTTCGGACTTTGATTTCATAATCTTTTAATTATTATAATGGACTTTAAAAAATAATTTGTTTTGTGGTGTGTAATTTATATAAACTTTTGAGATTTAATAATTGTATGATTGAAAAAATATCCGATTTTGTCAAAAAAAATTATTTGTTTATATTGTTGTTTATTTTTTTTGGGATGTTGTACGTTCAAGATTTGACGACATATAAAATGTTTATGTGGGATGAGGCAGAATATGCATCGCTTGCCCGTTCTGTTATAGATGGTGAGGGATATACGGTAAATGGGGGAAATGAAGTTGGCAGGCTGCCTTTTTATCCATTGTCAATTGCCGGCTCTTTTTTAATATTTGGTGTTTCGTATGAATCCACAAAAATTCCTGGCATATTTTTTGCATTACTATTGCTAATTGCGATATATTATTTTGTTGGCAAATATACGGATAAACCAACGGCACTTGTTTCTGCTTTTTTGCTTGGAAGCATTCCTTTGTTCTGGTCAAAGGCATTGAATACTTTAACTGATGTTACTTTTTCGGGCTTGTTTTTTGCGGCTGCAATGTTTTTTTATGCAGGAATTAACAAAGACATAAAATATTTGTATGGCGGCGCTGTTTTTTTAGGAGCTTCGTTTCTTACAAGATACAATGTTGTATTGCTTATACCTGCAATCGGGATTTATTTGTTATATCGTGGGTTATCAAATAAGAAAAAAACGCGAGGTATTTTAGAAGCGATGCTTAAATCAAAGCATGCTTATCTGGCGTTTTTTATTTTTTTAGTTATTTCCATTCCATGGCTTTTATATTTGCAAAGTGAAACCGGGAATATATTTTATGGGTTTGAAGATGCCCAAAATCGTATTGCGTCATATGGTGTGTCTTCATCGCCGTGGTACTATTATGCTTCATTACTGCCATCTCTTTTAAATGGTGCTACTTTTTTGCTTTTAGTTTTGGGCATGGGGTATACGCTTTATAAAAAACAAGATTTTGGCATATATATTATATCGATTATTCTTACAGGGATACTATATTTTAGCCAGTTTTCCTGGAAAGGCGAGCGCATGATGGTTTTTTTACTTCCATTTTTAGTTATTTTATCGGGTATCGGGCTTGTGAAAGTAGTGTATCCATGGCTTACGCGTGATTTAAAAATAAAGCATGTATCTGTCGGTATCTGTGCTGTAATTCTTATCTTTTCGTTTTATATTAATTACACTCAAGTGCAACCAATACTCAAGCATTCAACAGCCATCGGTTATCCTTCAATGATTCAGGCATCTTCTTTTGTTGAAACAACAACCAATAAGAATGACCTAATAATTGGTGCCAGTATTCCGCAGTATTATTGGTATTCTGAACGAGTAACACATGGTTATCCTCAAGAAGAAGAGGATTTGTTCGACTTTTTGAGTAAAACAGAAGTTAGTTACATTCTTTTGAACAATTATGAGCGCAACCAGCCTCAATATGTCATGCAGCTTTTTGCTAAAGGGTTCTTTACTGACGAAGGCACACTTATACATCCGGAAGATGCGCAAGAATTAAGGATATTCGGGGATTTGTCGAAGTTTAATGATCCTATGATGAATCCTGTAACTATTGTTGTTCCGACGGATTTGTTTGTTGAGCGGACAATATCTCTTTTGAATGCAACGGCTTAGTTTGTTTTTGGTTTGTTTGGCGATACTTAGACTATTCACAGGATGCTTTTCGTTCGTATCGAAAGCTTTTGTATAAAACCTTTCGTTGACACCGAAAGGTTTGGCTAATGTTAAACAATATAAAACCCCGCGCATTAAAACAATACATGTCAATATTTCGAGCATACGATATTCGGGGAATTTACCCAAAAGAGCTAAATTGCGATATAACTTACAAAATAGCTGTTGCTTTTGCAAACAAATTTAATGATGCGGATGAATTTGTTGTAGGCCGTGACTGTAGGATTTCAAGTCCAGCACTTCGGGATTCACTCGTTTCGGGGTTTAAAGATTCCGGTAAAGATGTTCTGGACATTGGTGTTGTTCCCACGCCTGTTTTTTATTTTGCAATAGCGCATCTAAAAAAACAGGGCGGCATTATAATTACAGGATCCCACAACCCTAAAGATTATAATGGCCTTAAAATACAAAGAGAAGAAGCAATTCCGGTTACTGGTGAAACCGGAATTTATGAAATGGAAAAAATGATTGAAAAAGGGGAATTTAAGGCGATTGAAAAAAAAGGAACAATTAAAGAACTTGATATTGTTGGCGATTATATTGATTATGTCTCAAAGATACCGAAGCTTAAAAGGCCGCTAAAAATTGTTCTTGATTGCGGAAATGGCGCATGCGGCACAATACCTGAAAGGATTTTTAAGAAACTTGGCTGTGTTGTTGAGACGCTGTACGCAGAACTTGATGGGAATTTTCCGAACCACCAGCCCGACCCGCATGATGCGGCGTCATTGAAGGCATTGCAGAAAAGAGTTATAGACACAGGTGCTGACTGCGGGTTTGCGTATGATGGGGATGGGGACAGGATTGGTGTTGTGGATGAGACCGGCCGGATTGTTTCAGGAGACTTTATTTTGATGATGCTTGCAAGACAGGCTTTGGATGCGAAAAAAGGAGCCGTAATTTTTGAGGTCAGATCTTCCCGAAGCCTTTTGTCTGATGTTAAAAATCATGGAGGGACACCACAAATAACCCGTGCAGGACATAGTTTTCTTTTAGATGAAATTGTAAAAAGAAATGCTGTTTTTGGCGGAGAGCTTAGCGGGCATATGTATTTTCCTTATTGTTATTACAATTATGATGACGGGATTTTTGCAAGCTTAAAGATTGCGGAGATTGTATCGGGTATTGATTCCTTATCGGCATATGTTGATTCTCTTCCAAGAGAGGTTGCATCTCCTGAAATAAGTGTTGGCTGCGCTGATGACAGGAAGTTTAAAGCAATAGAAGAATTTAAAGAATACTTAAAGGAAAACAATTATGATTTTTTGGGAATTGACGGCGCGCGCATAAATTTTAAGCATGGATGGGCGCTGGCTCGGGCGTCAAACACCACACCACACATAAAGTGCAGGTTTGAGGCAGACACTAAAGAGCATCTTGACGAGATAATGGCGGAAGTTTCTAACATTTTGAAGAAATTTGGTGTCAATATTTATAAATAGTAATTTACATTATAATAATCATGATTACTAAATTTGTAAACCGAAAAGAAGAGCTTGATTTTTTTGAGCGTAAATTTAAGGAAAATGAATCTCAAGTAATAATACTTTACGGGCGTAGGCGTGTAGGCAAAAGCAGGCTTATGCGCGAATTTTTGAAAGGAAAAAAAAGCGTTTATTTTCTTTCTTCAAGAACGGTTTCAGCGATACAGGCTGCAGAATTTGCAAGGGTTGCAGCAGATGCGCTTGGGGATGAAACATTTGAAGATGTAAAACATGATTGGTTGTCGTTTTTTAAGCATCTGGCGGGGTCAAAGAAGCGAATTGCAATTGCAATTGACGAGTTTCCATATTTGATAGAATCGGATAAATCCACGCCCTCTGTCTTTCAGAAAATAATTGATCTTTATCTTGTAAATTCAAACATATCTCTTATTTTATGCGGTTCTTCTGTGGGTATGATGGAAACGGAGGTTTTAGGCTATAATTCTCCGCTTTATGGTAGAAGAACAGGCCAGTGGAAATTAGAGCCTATGAAAATTAAAGAATTGCATGAATTTCTTCCAAAATACAATGCAGAACAATTGATTCGCACATATGCTGTTGTCGGGGGGGTTCCTTTTTACTTAAATCGTTTTGATAGTTCCGTGGGTGTTTTTGAGAATATTTTCCGTGAAATTCTTTCAAAAGGCGAGATTTTGAACGAAGAGGCGGAATTTCTTCTGCGGGAAGAAGTGAGGGAGCCAAAAACTTATTTTTCAATACTTAATGCAATTGCTTTTGGCAATACAACATTTGACAGGATAATGAATTACACAGGTATTGACAAAAATTCAATAACAAAATACATTGATACTTTGAAAAATCTGGGTTTTATAAAACGAATTGTTCCTATAACTGAAAAAACACCAACAAAAAGCAAAAAAGGCATATATGTTATAAATGATAATTACCTTGCTTTTTGGTTTCGTTTTGTTTTTCTTTTTAAGGGTGGTCTTGAAAGAGATTCGAAGAGAGTTCTTAAAACCAAGATAGTTCCCTATTTTGACAGTTTCTGCGGCAGGGTGTTTGAAGATGTATCAAAACAATTTCTATGCGATTTAAATGCGCGTGGAAAACTGCCGTTTGTTTTTGAAAAAATAGGGCCTTGGTGGAACCGAAACAATGAAATAGACCTTATTGCAATAGATGAGGATGAAAAAGAATTTTTATTTGTTGAATGCAAATGGACGAACAAAAAAACAAGTACAAAAATAATTATTGAATTAATTGAGAAGACAAAATGTGTTGATCTCAATATACATGAACGCAAAGAGCATCTTTGTGTTATTTCAAAAACAGGGTTTACTGAAAATGCCATTAATTTTGCAAAAGTACGCGGGGTGAGTTTGTTTGATTTACGGTCTTTTAATGTTTTTTTGGGTTTAAAAAAATAAGTTATTTATCATAAATAGTAACGATTTCTTTATCTGTGTATTCAATATAATTAGTAGTTTATGTGTTTTAATGCAAAGAGACATACTGTTTTTCTGGTTTTTGTTTTTCTGAATGTTTCTTTTGTAGATGCTGTTGTAATAAATGAGATAATGTATGCTCCGAGTGCTTCTTTGGGCGGGACATATAATGAATGGGTTGAGTTGTATAATCCGTTAAATGAAAGTGTGGATATTTCGGGATGGGTTTTGGGGGGTACCATAACATACAATACAACTGTTTCTGAAAATATGATTCTAGAACCTTTTGGGTTTTTGATTGTTGCAAAATCTCCAGATAAATTTTTACAAAATTATTCTGTCAACTGTACGATTGTTGACGGAAGCTTCTATCTTGGAAATGATGGGGATTTGATTGAACTGTTGAATAACGGAACTATTATGGATTCTGTTGAATATCGTGATTTATGGGGCGCACATAATAATAACAAAACACTTTCAAGAAAAAATGCAAGCTTGATTTTTGATTCTGAAAATGTTTTCGAGGGCACGCCAAGCCCATGCGCGCCTAATTTTAAGAACGAAAGCGCCGATGTGCGCGTATTTCTTGACGGCGATAAATTGAAAGTTTTTCCCGATGATGCAGTGGTTGTTGTAAATTATAGCGTTAAAAGCAATTGTTTGGGCTCGGTTGTTTCTAGCGGCACAACAAATCAGACATCTTTTGATATGGGTCTTGATTTCGGCAAATTTCATGTATTTGCTAATATTACGCATATTGTAAATTACAACGACACAAACGAATCGAATAATTTCTTTGATGAATCAATTGTTCTCGAGCCAACAACAAAGACAAGAAGAATCCGTGTCTGGACAGACAACCAAACATACGAGCTTAACACAACTGTTAACGGCTGTGTTGAGATATTTTCAAACAGCACAAATGTTTCGGGAAATATAACCTTAAAGATTGGAAGAGAAAAAACTTCGGGAGGGTATGACTACAAGCATTTTTTGAATGATTCTGATGCGTTTTCTTTTGTTAACTATACAGCATTTAATTTTTCGTGGGGTGTGCCTGAAGATGCAATTGAGGGGCATTACAAGGCGTATTCGCGCCTTGACTTTTTTGTCGGGGAAAACAAGACAAATTATAATTCGTACAGTGACGGAATATTTTATATAAATGGATTGAAGGACCTTGGAGAC
>JAGLIP010000061.1 GCA_023142905.1 Candidatus Aenigmatarchaeota archaeon
AAGAACAAAAACCAAAAAATCTCCTTTTTGAGTCTTATCAAAAGTATATGTTTCCCCAACCTCTATTAAAGTTCCTTTTGGGGTTATCTCTTCGACAACAAAATCTTGGGTTTTTGCTTTTATGACGGCTTTTGGCCTGATTCCGTTGTTTTTCATAACATCAAACATATTAGTATATGCTTGCAGCAGACATATAAACTTAAAAAAATACCCACCACATATAACTTACAAATATTGTGTAAGGTGATTTGATGACCATAATCGGAATGAATTATAACAAAATACTTGCTGAAAAAACAAGTTCTGTTCATGTTAAAAACATAAACACGACTCCAAAAATAACTTCAGTAAAAAAAAGCAAACTTAATGGTGTTGGCGCAAAAAATGTTGATGTGTTAATTATTGGTTTTAAATACGTCACAGAATATACTCCGGATGCCGGAAAAATACAGATAACAGGAGACATCGTATATTCTTCAGAAAAAACAGACGAGATCGATAAAGTCTGGAAAAAGGACAAAAAACTTCCTGCAAAACTACAAGTGCTTCTTATAAACCATCTTTTCAGAAATGTGTCTGTAAAAGCGCTTGCGCTTTCAGATATGCTAAAAATGCCGCCGGTGGTAAACCTTCCACGGTTAGAAATCAAGAAAAAGGAATAGTTTTCTTTTCTTTTTCTTCTTTGTTTTTTTCATTTTTTGGTATTTTAAGGGTCGTATCTTTTATGCGAACCCTGTTTGTTCTTCCTGCTCTTGTACGCTCAATAATGCCTCTTTTTTCCATATCTTCCAAAATTCTCGAAATGCGCGCTTTTGAAAAATCAGTAATCTTTACAATATCCCGCTGCCTGCAATTTTCTCCTTTTTCCTGTATTGCCTCAAGTATGCTGCGCTCATCCCCCTTTAAAACAGAAAGAACCATTTTTCCCTTTTTTACATGTGTTCTCCTATAAAATACAACTGCGGAAAATATAATGGCTGCAAAAAGCACAATTGCCAGCGGAAGAACAGTATTGTCACCAATGCTTATCTCTTCAAAGTACACATTGAATGGTGTTGCTTTTCCAAGAGCGGGATTATTTAAAACCCAAAGAATTGTTGCTTTTCTTCCGGTGCCGCCAACAACACCATTCTGAGGGTAATAGGATTCAAATCCTTTGTCTTGTACAATGCCATACCCTTCAGGAAGTATCAATAATACGGTTAAAACCTGTGTGGGTTCACGAACACTAGGAGTATATGCAAATGTTTTTGCATCCGCACTTTTAGAAACAAGATTGGGTGAATCATAGCTTAATGCAACAGTATAATTCTTTCGGTTTTTGTCTAATGGAGTGCATGCAATCTCAACACCGTATGGCTTTGTCTCTGTATCGCATACAAGAGTACCTAAAGAATCATGCACTTTAAGATTTGTTATTCTTGAATAAGCAGCATAGTACACTTTGTTGGTTGTAAGCTCACGGTAATTGACGGAAATGTCGAATTGTGTGCTGTCGTCGCCTATTGTTATAGTCATATCGTGATTTGTTATCTGCGATGCATATACAGGAGCCGCCATTAGAAATAAGAGCAATACCATTCCTGCTTGAAAAAACAGTCTTTTCATACATAAACCTTTACTACATTATTGTGCAACTTATGATTTCAATAGCATGCCGCCAATGCCTGCCTGCGCATACTTATGCATCATGTCTGCAACAGATGCTAAAGCGCCTTGAGCATCCCTCATTGAAAGAGTTATCTTTTCAGGGGCAATAATCTCAACAACGCTTGGAGCATAATTAATCACAATATTTACAATGCCTTCAAATTCTCTTACAAAAATTATTATTTCTGCAACCTGTGAGAAAAGAACTTCCACTCCTTGTTTTTTTATGCGTTCGGGCGCATCTATTTTTTCTGTTGCTGTAAAATTTTCTTCAGTTACATACACTCTTTTTTCATCAGTGGTTATTGAATTTATGTGCTTCTTAAGTGATTGTTCTGCGATCTCTTTTGTTGATGCCTGAACCTCAAAAACAAGCCATGCCTTAATCCATCCTTTTTCTAAAAGTTCTGTTTCATCGTATTTTTTTTCTGCCATGTAATCATCCGTATTTTCTTTTTAAGGCATAATTTACCTTGTTTTTTTAAACCAACGCTTTTTTGTCCTTATGGAACAATAAAATGCTTTTTTAAGGTGCTATGAAACAATTAGGTGGTTTAAATTTATAAACATTGTTCATTATTTTTAAGAGCTCTCATGGTTTAAATTACTTTGGTTTTACAATTAGGGCACTTATTGTTTGACAAATAGTTCTTAACATCATATCCTTTTCTTAGGATAACCACTTTTTTACAGGTTGGGCAATGCGTGTTTGAGTATTCTTCATTTCGGATATTGCCGAGATACACATGATTCAAGCCTGCTTTCTTTGCCACCCCAAATGCATTTATTAGTGTTTGTGTGGGGGTTGGCGGGGCATTCAGCTTATATGTCGGGTAGTATGCGGAGAAGTGAAGAGGTATATTATTACTTATATTTTTTACCCAGGTTATGAGTTTGTTTATCTCTTCGGGTGAGTCGTTTAAGCCCGGAATCAAAAGATTTGTAATTTCTGTGTGTATGCCTAAATCAATCATTCTTTTAATTGTGTCCAAAACAGGCTTTACTGACGGAACACCGCAAACAGTTTGATAAAAATTATCACTCATTGATTTTAAATCTACATTTGCGGCATCAAGATAAGGACTAATCTTATCTAACGGCTCTTTTGAAATATATCCGTTTGTAACAAAAACATTGTAAAGCCCTTGTTTTTTTGCAAGCTTTGCCACATCATATGCAAATTCATAGAATATTGTGGGTTCTGTATAGGTATATGCAATGCCTTGGCAATTGTTCTTTACAGCAAGCTCAACAATTTCTTCAGGTGTTGTGTTTTCACCCATTATGTGCGCTTCTTGAGATATTTCCCAATTCTGGCAGAAAGAGCAGTGAAAATTACACCCAACAGTTGCAATTGAAAGCACTTTCGTTCCCGGACAAAAATGATAAAGAGGTTTTTTCTCAATAGGATCCACTGCTTTTGAGATTAGTTTCCCGTAAACAAGAGATTTAAGCTCGCCGTTAATATTTTGCCGCACACCGCAGTTTCCTTTTTTGCCTTCAATTATTTTGCAGTATCTTGCACAAAGCATGCATTGGACGGTGTTTGCATTTATTTTTTTCCAGAATAAAGCATCTTTTACCATAAAACTATAATGTACTCTAAATTTTATTTAATTGCTTACAAAACCTATATTTTCAATCGAAGTCGTATTATCTTGTTTTCCTTTGCATCTTCCACCAAAAATTCCATCTTCTTTATCTTTATTTTCTCGCCTTTTTGTGGAATCCGTCCAATGCGATTTATTATATATCCCGCAACGGTACCAAACCGGGCATCTTCTATTTTTGTACCGGCAATACTGTTAAGCTCATCTATCGATACTCTTGCATCAACAAGATACCCGTTATCTGCGCGTTTTACCAGAACCTCTTTTTTGTCGGTCTCGTCGTATATTTCGCCGACAATTTCTTCTATCAGGTCTTCGAGCGTGACAAGACCTTCAACCCCTCCGGAATCATCAACAACAATAGCCATATGGTGCCTTTTTTTCTTGAATTCCTTTAAAAGAAAATCAAGATTTTTTGTTTCGGGTATGAAAAACGCAGGTCTAAGCAGTTCTTTTATCTGAAAATTGCCCGGGGTTGTATTCATTTTTTTAAGCAGATCCTTTGCATAAAGAATACCCACAATATTGTCCTTGCTTCCATTATAAACCGGTATTCTCGAATATCCTTTTTCTGTCAAAAGATTTACTGCCTTGTTTGGTTTGGTTGTTACATCTATGCAGAACATTTCAGTTCTTGGAACCATTATCTGTTCTGCTTTTTGATTTGCAAACTCAAAAACATTTCGAAGCATCTCTTCTTCATCCCGTTTTATAACCCCTTCTTGTGCGCCAAGAGATATTGTTGTCTTGAGCTCATCGTATGTGACAAGAACTTCTTTTGCGTTCCCGCCGGTGAGCCGTATTATTATGCCGGTTATCTGTTCAAGCGTCCAAACCAAAGGATATAAGGCCTTGCTTAATAGTTCAAGGGGTCGCGCCATTAACAGTGAAATTTGCTGGGCATTTTTGTGGGCGTAGGTCTTTGGTGTTATCTCGCAAAAAACAAGCACTACAAGTGTTAAAACACCGGTTGCAATACCTATTGCATTAGAGCCGTATGTATTTATCGCTATAAGTGTTGTGAGTGCGGATGCGGAAATATTCACAACATTATTACCCACAAGAAGTGTTATCAGCAAGCGGTGTGGGTTTTCCTTTAGGCGCATTAGTGTTTTTGCTCCTTTTTTCTTGTTTTTAAGAAAACTTCGAACCCTAATATCGCTCAGAGAAAATATTGCGGTTTCAGCTCCTGAAAAAATGGCTGAAAGTATTATAAGGAAAAAAAGAGTTATTAGTTGAACTTCCATTAAAAATCACAATATATTCTCATAATATTCATTTACTTAGCATATATATTCCTATGCCGCATATAACATATGGTGTGTTTCATATATAAAATTGTATTGCTTGAAAGCTTCTTTTTGTTACCACCGAAACATATATAAACTTTTGTTACTATTTAGAAACTACAATGGAGTGATAACTATGATTTCAAATAGAATGTTGTTCGTTTTGACTATGGTTTTGGCTTATTTATTGATAGGTTCAAACGCATATGCCTCAAATAGTATTGATGTAGAGACCTTGTCTTTCAGTGATGTACGCCCCACAATAGGCGATGTTGTTCTTGTTGACTTTCGGTTTGAAACCCGTTCTTCAGGCAGTCAAAAAGTAGTCGTATATGTATATGTTGACGGAAAGCTCCACAACAAAAAAACAGAATACCTTTATGATGGTGTTTATGAGCGCAGATTCTATATTGATACTTATGATCTTGAACGAGGGACATATGATGTAAGGATAACCGCGAAAATATACGATGACCGCGGCTATATAGATGATACCGACACAAAAAACAAATACCTTTATGTAAAAGGCGAAGTAACAGACTCAAGAGTCTGCTACCACTACTATGATGATTATTATACCGACTATTACTATGACGGATACTGCTATACATATACACCGACCATATTCAGGGTTGATGACAGGCATATCACAATAACACAGGTGGCTTATGATAAGGCCGCTGCTAAATATGAAAAAATTCCTGTAAAAATTTATGTAAAAAATGACGGGAAATACACTGAATCTGTAAAACTTTCAGTCGAGATTAACGGCGTTGCCACAACAACAGACAGGGAGCTGATTTACAGCGGTGATGAGCGCGCAAGAATAGTGTATGTAAATGCTCCCGGAACAATCGGCACCCACAATATAAGAATAAAGGCAGAAAGCTATAATGACCAGCATATTGTTGAAGATTTTCTGGAGGTTATAGGAACAACGCTTTCAGCAACAATAAACCCCAAAGACACTGCAAAAACAGGTGAATGGATACACATCTATGGATACGCCATGGATGGAAATTACGGTTCAGACAATGCTGTTAGAATATACAAGGATTCCTCTTATATTGAACAGGTAATGCCTAAAAGCACAGGATATTACTCGGCATATGTCCGTTTCTATGATGCGGGAGAGCACATGATTCGCGTGCGTGTGGGCAGTCTTGAAAAAACAAAACAGATATTTATTGAAGGCGCTCCTAAAACTACGGAACCAATAACATACCCGATTGTAACAGATGTTACTGATACCTCAGATACCAAGGCAAATGAAAAAGAAGATACCTACGAAACGACAACAAATAATTATAATATTACAAACAACAACATCACAAACAATGATATAACAAACAATGACATCACAAAGAAATATTATACTGTGGTTGTTGTTACAGACGAAAACAAAACAGTAACTGTAGATGGGACAGATATAACAA
>JAGLIP010000062.1 GCA_023142905.1 Candidatus Aenigmatarchaeota archaeon
GCTCAAGCGCAGCGTGGTCGGAGCGTAGCGGAGAAGTTTCTCAGATCAGCGTTAATCGCAATAGATATATTTTATGGGATTACTACAAGATGCAAGTCTTTTTTCACAAATTTGAGCAATTTTTTTATCTTCTTCGATAATTTTATTTAAATCATCACCCCTTGAATGGTAAAGGCATTTTTCTTCAGGTTCAATTTCAGGGCAACATCCACATCCGCAAGCAATATAGAAATCGCCATCGAGAGTATTATTATCCAATTGAGTGCATCCTGATAAAAAAATTGCAATTAAAATAATGGGTACGAATATATTTTTCATATTATTAATTAACATTTTAGAATGCTTAAATACTTTATTAATTGGCCAACCTAAGAAATTACACATAACAATAACTTCTACAACCAGCCAACAAAAGCCCCACAAATAATCGTAATTTATATAACACAACACACAATAAACTATTTAGTGCTTAAAATGACTAAAAGAAACATAACATCACCCAAATCATGCAATAAATTTTTGCCAAAAGGACTTAAAATCATTTACGAAGACAGAGATATTCTCATAGTGGATAAGCCGCAAGGCCTTTTGACCATGGCAACAGACAAAGAAAAAACAAGAACCGCTTACTACGCACTAACAGATTATGTCAAAAAAGGCTACTCAAAATCAAAAAACCGAATATTCATAGTCCATCGCCTGGACAAAGACACTTCAGGAATCTTAATATTTGCCAAAAATGAAAAAGCAAAACATACATTGCAAGACAATTGGAGCGAAACAAAGAAAAAATACATAGCCATAGTCCATGGAAAACTCAAAAAACAATCAGACACAATTACCACATATCTTACAGAGAACAAAACAAGGATTGTATACTCCACCACAGACACAAAAAAAGGAAAACTGGCAAAAACAGCATACAAAGTGATTAAAGAAACAAAATTTGTCTCCCTTTTAGAAATTGACCTATTAACCGGTAGAAAACACCAAATTCGCGTGCACTTAAAAGGCATAAGCCACCCGGTTGTGGGTGATAGAAAAT
This sequence comes from Candidatus Aenigmatarchaeota archaeon, assembly GCA_023142905.1. Taxonomy (GTDB): domain Archaea; phylum EX4484-52; class EX4484-52; order EX4484-52; family B79-G9; genus GLR112. Next base: position 1,046 of record JAGLIP010000062.1, read on the forward strand.
ACGGAAACGACAAAGCATATAAGCGCATGGCCCTTCATGCGTCCTCAATTTCTTTTAATCACCCATATACCCACAAAGAACTCATATTTAAATCAAAAACCCCGCGATATTTCAACGACCTGATGAATGCATAAATTCCAAAAAAATAAAATCTCATTTTCTAAAAGTCGTAAAAACCTTTATAAATTGTTGCACTTAATTAATCGTAAAAGCATATATTATACGGGTGATTATCAATGCCACTAAGAGGATTCTTACATAGGGTAAGAAAAGAAGAAGTAATGGACGACGATATCGATTATATTGAACTTGACGGTACAGAGCATGCAGGCGACGGCCACCAGAAAATAAGAATTGCAACATTAAATGAGTTTGCAGATACCGACATGATACAGCAAATGCTTAGGGAAGGAAGCATTGTTTTCATCAAAATAAGAGCTCTAAAAGAAAAAGACATGACCGAACTGAAAAGAGCTGTAGACAGGCTAAGAAAAACCTGTGTTGCGCTTGAAGGCGACATTGCAGGAATTGATGAAGACTATCTTGTAGTAACTCCGAACAGCGTTAGGGTTCACAGAAGTTAAGTTTTTTCTTAAATTTTTAGATTGCAGGCAATTGCCTGCAACTTTATTACTTTTTTTAATAGCGAAAGCTTAAATGTGACAGAATTATTGAAAAAATATCAAATTAAAGACGAATAAACGATAGATTTAAATAGTAGGACTCCTAAATAGTAATTACTTAATAGGTGGTGGTATTCATGGGATGTTGCGGTGTTGTTGGAATTCCTATAACTACGAATGATATATTAGATAAAATGATAACTAATATGGGTAAAAGCCTAAATGCTAATGATCTTAATAGATATAAGGAATTACGCACACAATATAAAAAAAAATATCAAAAGAGTAAAGATTTTTTACCTACATCTTATTGTGAACAACTAAAAGTACATGATGCTGTGCTGGAGTTAATAACTTCAAAAATTATAGACCCCATAGATTCTTGGAAAGTTCTGGAAAGAGAACGGCATAACAATAAAGAATACAAATCAATAAAACGCATCCGTGCAGAACATTATTTAGATGAAAAATACCAGCAGGTAAAATCATTAATAGGCATTAGTTCTTAAATCATATGAATTAACGGAAAGCACCGTCAAAGATCATTTTAGTCAGTTCAACATAATTTTTGAATTACAATAAAGCCAACAAGCGCGTCCTTTATTTTATTAATATCCATTTCCATTCGGGGTTTATGATACCAAAAAGGGTCAACCACAGTAACTTTCGTGTCTTGTCCCACATTAATACTTTCAATTACGCTATCGTGACAACTCATCCATGTAGGCATGTTCCATTGTTTCTTATGTTGTTTCTCGTCGTAAACATTATATATCATCCATTCCATCCACAAATCGTTATTTTTGCTCAAATTCCGGATTATGAACTCTTTAAGATTTGGTATATTAGAAATCGGTACACCCGTCGCCATTAAAGAAATATTATTTTTCTTAAGAACTTGATTTATAATTTTCTCAGATTCTATGGTTTTCATTCCCGCATCGCTTGGGTTTGTATATGTATCCAGCTTTATATTATACGCTTCAAGATCATGTTTGTTCATTTTGATTTTAAGATCTTTTGCCAATTCTTCTTGGTCAAAAAGCCCAAAGCCTCTTCGGTAAAGAATCATTTGAAATGCGGTAACGCAACAACAGCAAGGTCCTTGAACTAATCGAATGTATTTTGGAGTTAATGATATATCTTTCATAAAATAACATTGGTGTTGCCGGTATATAAACATTACCTATTTCAGGAAGTATTCGTTCGTCCGATACCCCATCCCCGTACGAGAACTCATTTAAGCACAATATTTGTTTTTACCTGTTTGATAGAAAAATCATGCAGAAGATATTTTTTCGAAAATTTAGGATAATGAAACGATTTAAGTATCATAGTTCTTGCACATTTAGAATATTTATGGATCTCGCCATCATTTAGGTATTCAACGAGTATATTCGATAATATTAAACCACCAAAACAACAATGAATTTTAAATCAATATATTCGTTAATCTACAATTTATTTCTTTTTCTCTTTCAAAATGTCAAAATAAAAGAAAGTATATACAAATAATGAAAAAGTGAATGAAAAAATAGCCGCAAACATATCAATAATGAATGTATACATACCAAGCGGTTCGGTAAGAACAAAAATTAAAAGAGAAACAATGCCGTTGTAAACCATAAGCAAAAGAAAGACCATAATAAAAAGAATCCATGCATTGAATTTATTGTTCTTTGTAATCTCATAAGATCTTTTTATTGCACCAACAATTGATTGTTTCTCAAGAACAACAACGGGTAGGAGTACCATACTTAACGGAACCGTATAAGCGAGAAGAATCAATAGACCTATAATACTTACAATCACAAAATACGGCGTAATTATAATCGGCACAAAAAGAAGTATAGACAACGCAAAAATGATAAGTCCTAAAACAATGTTGGTCGCAATAAGGTTTAAAAAACGCACTCCCGATAACTCAAACGCTTTTGTTAAATCAATTTTCTTTCCATACACATATTGTCTCGCCAACTCAGGATAACATGCCTGAACAAAAGAACTGGTAAAAACCAGAATGACGCACACCAAAAAAACCAACGGCATATACAACCGTACAGCATCAAACAATATAGGCATAGATGATTCAATCATAGTTTCGTCCATTACAGTCGCATCAATTCCTAAAGCCTCAAGGTTTCTTACAAATTGAATAACAATTGCGAAAAAAAGAAGTACAGGAATCCAATTAATAAACTGGGGTAAAACCGTTCTTGGCGAATCTTTTATCATCCTCAAAGAACTTCCGATGATGCGCTCGATATTCATAAGGCTATATTTGTCTTGATGATATATAAATAGGTTATGGTTGATGATTGGACTTAGCCATAAATGATTTTGAAATTAAAAAACATTCAATACCGACAGTATTCAATCAGAAAACATATTTTTTATGTTGTTATTAGAATTTATGTGCCAATTTTATCAATATCGGGTATCATTTTTTTTGCTTTTTCAATAGATATTTTTTTAAATTGTATATTTGTTGTTGATTTGTTTCCAAATACACTTTTGATTAAAATTTTCCCCATTAATTTATTTTCTTTAACTGGCAGATTCCAATCACCATAGAATTCTGGTTGATAATACGCAAAACCAGAAATGCTATCTCCCGATTTAACCATTGTATGACCTTGAAATTGACTTCCCTTCTGACCCAAAACAGGGAATATTTTCAGGTTTTCAGTTCCCAATTGGTACTGTGGTTCGGGTATATTCATAGGTTTAAATTCCTTTGATTTTTTTTGGATTTTAATCTGTAACCGCCAAGAGTTTACAGATACATCACGAAGACCTTTATTACTAATAGAAATATATGTTAGAATGCCATATTTTCTTGTTTTTTTATTTTGGTGCACTCCATTAGGAAGTTTGAAAAACCATTGATGTGTATCGGGGTGGATAGGTTCAACAATTAATATTGGTTTAACGCGTAGGTAATTCCATAATAATATTGATCCGTTAACAATGGCCAACATTAATGCGAATATTTCTAATATCGATAACAACAAATTCGCCTTTATTAAAATATTTTTTCATACAATATAATTTAACACCATGTATGATTTTTAGGATACAATCCGTTAAATTTATTATTTCTTCTCTTTCTCAATATGCTCATTAAGCTCTTTTATAAGCAAATCCATATCAAGCCCGTGGCTCATGGCTCCCTGCTCAATTGTTTCCTGTGATGCAAAAGCGCAGCCCACGCACATAAGCCCGTGTTTTAAAAATACCGCCGCAAGCTCAGGGGTTTCCCTTACAACATCGCCGATTATATTATCTTTTGTTATTTTATCCATCATATCACCCAATATTATACTTTAATCCCGAACTTTTTAAGAATTGGTATAAGCTTTTCTGTTGGAAGCCCAATAACATTTGTGTATGACCCTTCCAATCGTTCAATAGCCTTAATCGCAAAATCATCAGTTATATTGTATGCGCCTGCTTTGCCACAATACGCGCCGGAATTTATGTAATCATCTATTTCATAATTTTCAAGAGCCCTTAATCTCAAAAGAGTCTTTGAAATATCAATTATCTTTTCACCTGTTTTTGTATTCAGCACACAGATTCCGGTAACTGCAAAATGAGTTTCGCCGCAAAGCATCTCAATCATCTCGCGCGCTTCGTCCTTTGTTTTCGGCTGTCCCAAAACTTTGCCGTTAAATTCAACAAGCGTATCTGCGCCAATAACAATCGTATCATCACCACTATTTTTAGCAACAGCCTCGGCCTTTAGCACGGCATTCTTTTTTACAATATCTTCAATGTCTCCGTTTTCATCCTCAATCTCTTCGACATTACTCAAAACAACATCGAAATCAAGCCCTAATTTTTCTAGAATCATTTTCCTTCGCGGGGATTTTGATGCAAGAACCAATCGCATTATCTCACTTCACAATCAATATATTTTTCTGCAATTTTCACAAGCTTTTCAAGCTCATCTTTATCAGTCATAGGTATTTCCTTCATATTCGCATCAATATGTTTTGATGGCTTGAATGCCTGAAGAAAATACGCATTTCCGCCTAAAAGCCATTTGGCAATTGACAGCATGTCTTTTTCATCAACCATGCCCGGAAACACAGTAGTCCTGAACTCATAATCAATACTGCTTTTTTTAAGTATATTCACACTTTTTTCTATTATGCCGATATCAACAGCAACACCGCAAGCATCATTGTATTTATCTTTCGGTGCCTTTATATCCATAGCAACATAGTCAACAAGGTTTTTTGCAAT
>JAGLIP010000063.1 GCA_023142905.1 Candidatus Aenigmatarchaeota archaeon
TGGTGCATAAATTAATCAATCACCTAAATTTTTATGAGCTTTAAGCCGTCCGGAGTCATATCGAATGGATGTATGAGTGTTGAGTGATTAGTTCGCCGCATCTTTCGTATTGTTATTGTCCTTTTATAGTCTTCAGATACAGGCACGAAATCAAGCCGGATTACACTATCTACAAGATATTCTATAATTCCTGAACCTGAAAGTCCGTCGCTAGTTTCTCCTATTTCTCCTGTAAGGACTGTTGTTACACCCAACTGCCTTAAATGTTCGGTTAATCCCATAAGAGCTACTCTTGCGGTATATTTGTCCTGTATAAACATTTCAAGAATAGATATTGAATCAAGTACAACCCGTTTTGCACTCACTGCTTTTATGGATTCTGCAATTTTGTTTGTGAGATTCAAAAGATATGAACGGGTGATTCTATTTATATCATCCCCTAAAGGCTTATCAGGATATATGGGTTTTATGGATTCGAATTTAAGAAGTTTTTTTTGCTCTATAGCATCAAGATTCCAGCTAAACATAGCCATCATATCGCCCTTTATGTCATCTTCACGCTCTTCTGTTGTTATATATACTCCAGGTTGTCCCTGTAGCGCGCCCGCATAAAGAAAGCTTGCGCAGAATTGTGTTTTTCCGGTTCCGGTTTTCCCGACAACAAGATTGACAGAACCATCTATAAATCCACCCTGTATCTTCTCATCAAGACCATCGATACCCGTTGTATGCCTTTCCATTAAAATCCACCCCTAATAATTATTGCGTTTTTTTCATGTCTTTTATTTTTCTTTTAATTTCCATTAAGTCATCTGCTAAAGTATTGGTATTCGTAGAATATATTGTTTTCTCTTTTTGAACAATTGGGGGTCTATAGGTCTGTTCTTTTGTTCGGGATTGCAGTAGCGGTACTGATTCTGTTTTCAGATATTCGACCGATGCCTGTTCTGCTTTAAATGAGTTTGTTGTTATCGGTTCCGATAGCATTTTAGGGTTTGGTTTTTTATTAAATAATTTTTTAAAGAAACTTTCTTTTATTTTTTCGTTTTGTTTTCGAGGAACATCTTTAGGGATTTCTTTCAGTTTTTTTGTATTTGTTTCAAATACAAACTCTTTTCTTTTTTTCTTTTTGAATATTTTTTCAAAAATACTTTTCTTTTTCATATCATGTTCTAAAATGACATCACTGACATTTCTTTTTGCCTTTTCCTTTAAGTCTCTTTCTTTTTCAACACGCTTTTTATTTTTCTTTTTTTCATCTTCTAAATGAAGACATTCGCGTATTTTAAAATGCCTTAAAAGTGCTTTTTCTTGCGTAAGTTTTGCAACCTCGCTTTTTAGTTTCAAAAGCTTTCCTTCTTCCTCAGCCATTATTTTGTTGAATGTTGTCTCATTTACTTGCCTCATGAAATATTTTTTCTCTGTTGATTTCCGAGTGTTTATTATTATTTTTTCCTGACGCGTAAGCCTTCGTATCCTGCTGCTTATTTTTGCGTAGGGTATTATAAAATACATGAGAAGATAAATTAATATTAATGATCCTACGCCTGTGCATATAAGCTCCCATTTATTTTCATAAATGAATTTTGTTGTCCTTAAGGGTATTGTTTCTGCCCATACTTGACGAACTAAGTTGTCTGCATTTATGTTCGCGGTTTTAAGATTCGGATAATTGTCAGATATTATTGCCTGTTCTGCTTCTGTAATATAGTCTGCTATTTTGCGGGTTTTTTCTTTTAATAAGGTCGTATCAATACCCGCGGCAGAAAAAGAATCTAATTCTTTGTTGATTTCTTTAAGGCTTTCCTTTATTGATTCGAGATATGTTTGTTCTAAATTTCTGTTTACATTTATTTTCAAAGTCCTTGTTTTTTCAATATTGTGGTTTTCATTGTATAGTATAATGTCAACATAATATATTTTGGGCTCAATTGAAAGATTCGCATAAACGAGTATCTTAAAGCTCTTGTCCGCACCAACGGTAAGCTCAAACCGTTCATCAATGGTTATGTTTAACGGCGTTTCGCTTGTTTTTGTGCTGGCAATAATAGGTACTTCTCCGGTGTTTGCGATTGTTGCCATAATAGACTCTGTAACGCCTTGCGTTATTGTTCGTTCAGTATTTTCAATGGTGTAGTTAAAGTTTATTTCAGGGGTTTTGTTTTCTGGTGTGGCTATTGTATCAAACCCATCCACTTGAGGGCTTGAAGTGCTGCCACCGCCACCCGGGGGTAAAACAGTTCCGGTAGTACTTGTTTTTATAATTGCTGTTGTTTCTCCGGTGTTGTTAAAAACATCGCTTGCATTTATTGTAAGTGTTTTGCTGGTTCCTGAGGATGCAGGAGCATTGTATTGTGTTAAAGAACGAAAAAGCCCGGATATATAACCCATATCTTCAACATATAAGTCATAATCAAGAGTTGTGATAGTGCCCGTAAGTTCTTCTCCTCGGATATTGTATACGGATGCAGTAAAATACGGAAGGTTTTCGTTTACCGTATATTCTGCATCAAACGATGTGTTACTATAAACTGTTAGTGCGGAACTTACATTAAATGAAAAATTGTGGTTCAAATAAACATAATTTTTATTTTTGCTTGCGTTTGCAAAAATGCTGTACTTTCCATCAGTATCATTTGTTTTTATGTTGTATTGATATAAATCTGCGGTTTCGTTAAGTGCATTTTTTTCAGTTTCATTATATTTTGTGATATTTACAATCCAGTTGGCGCCAGCCACTGTGTTATTGTTTATATCAAGAAGGTTTATGCTCGCAGTTTCACCCCGATTGTAAATAGTGTATGCTAAAGGTGAAAAATGATATTTATCAGTTATATTCAATGACCTGTTTGATGTTCCCGGACCTTCATTGCTCCAATTCATGTTGCCAAGAAGATCATAGGCAAATATATTTACTGTATAGTTTCCGGTTTCATTTAATTTTTCATTAAGTGTTATTTTCCATATATCTCGGGATTCTTTGGTTGTGACTGTCTTGTTGAATTTGAGATTATTGGGTCCAAAAACATTTGCAGATGCATTAAGCACATAAGTCCCGTTATCGGTTATATTGGCGTATATTATAAAATCGGTTTTTAAATTGGTCATATTAGTTTCAGTGTATTGAAACCAGAAGTCATTTACTGTAGGGGGTATCTCATCGCTTGCAATAACTATAAATTGTTCTGTTTTATTTGCTGTTATGTTTGCAATGGACGAATTTGCAATAAGTGTTATATTCAAGAAATTTTCTGAAGTTGCATTGATGTTCCAGATAATTGTTTCAAAGGAATTGTATGGAATAAAAGACAGATTTTTAGAAATATTTTCGCCCGCGCTTAAATCAACAACAGAAGTATTGGAAGATAACAGGTTTACGGTCATATTTCTTAAATCCCCGTTAATGGCTGTTATTTTTGGATCGTATGCCTGCTCGCCAAGAACAAATATCTTTTCGCCGAAATCAAACTGTGGCTCCCCGAAATTCACAAAAAAATCTTTTGCGTTTGGGTTTCTGGCAGTTGAGCTTTCAAGGAAAAGCGTGGGCGTTATTTCGTAGTTTCCTGAACGGTACGGGTAGTATGTAAAATTGTATATAAAGCACGGTGATACCGCATCATCTGATGGCATTGTATATGCTTCAAGAGAATATATGTTTAGTGCCGAATTGTTTGCATTCATTACAATCTGGATCTTTTTGATGTGCTCAAAAATTTCGTAATTGCTTTTGTTTGTTGAATCCGGTGGGTCAATGCCACCATACATAAGTTTTTTTACAAGTTTTGGTTCTTCGGAATCTAATCCTGTTGTGCCAAAATTAGAAGAAGTTTCATAATAATGAACAAATACCGAAACATTGGCATTGCCGTTATTGTCATTCCATAAAAGCTTGATATCGCTGATTGAACGGGATTCATTAAATGTTATATTCAGCTCTGCAGAATCTGTTGTGGTTGTTATACCATACCAGTATGTGCCGTTGTTATCATCTATTGTTGCATTTGGGTTATATGTAATAAATCCTCCACCGCTGTTGGCTATTGTTCCTTTGCTTAAAAGCGCCGCATTTTCTGCTTTACCTTCAAAACTGTAGCATTCATCCGGCGGCACCTCATAGAATACAGAACTGGCGGTATAGTTTTTTAATCCAAACTCATTTTCAAGAGTTATATTCAAGTAATTGGCTTTTGAAAAGTTCCCCGCAAACATGACCTGTATTTCCTGTATGGCGGTTATGTTTACGGTACTGTTTTTTACGATTGCAACAACATCTACAACTTGTATATATTTCTCAAGAACTGCTGGCGTCCCGTTTGCAGGAGTTGCATTTATTGACAGTTTTAAAAGTCCTGTGTTATTTACGAAAAGATTTTCCCAAAATATGGTTGTTGTGTTGCCATTTTTTTTGTTGCCAAGTGCCTTTAACGCATGCCCAGTTGTGTTTATGATTTCTGGATTGCTTGAAACAAGAGAAACATTCAAATCCCACACATCGCCATCCCATATTGAAATATTTGCCGTCAGGTTAAATGTTTGGTTCTTTAGAATTATTGCCTGCGGCAATCCGTTGTTGTATTTAATATTCCAAATATCTACTTTTCCAAAAGATACATCAAAGGCTGTTGTGTTCGTTGCAAATACATCCATGGATTCATCTCCGTCAATATCGTCAAGAACATAAAAAGATACATTGTGTGTTCCGGAAGACCACACAATTGAAGAGCAATAATACAGATGTTCTGTCGGAGAAATATAGGCATTCAAATCCATCATACAGGAAGATGTACTTACCGTTAAGTCTCCGGTTTCGTTAATTTCAGTATAATTCCAATCTGCGCCAACTATCTCAATTTCTGTCGCGTTCCCTTTAATAGTCGCGTACAAGTCTGCATCCTGCCAATAACCGACATCCTCTGAACTTCCGTTTACTGTGAGGTTTACTACATATATTGTTGAAACTGCTGTGTCATTGTATAATGTTGAATTGTCAAAAACAAAAACACTAAAGTCATAAGTTCCCGTATGTGTGGCATTATAAGTGCAATCATTGTATCTGCTGATACTAGTAGGAATATCTCCATATTGAAACGAAAAGGAGCAGTAAATTAAATCTAAAGCTGTTTCGTTATATGTTATTTCTGAAGTCACATTAAACGCTGTTCCGGAATGTTGATATGGTTCATATATATTTTTAAAAGTGTAACCGAAAACAACATCATAGCCAACATATAGGTATTTTACAGATGTGCCGTTGCCCGTCATTTTAATGTGAGGTGCAAGGATTGATGTTGTGCTATGGGCATCATAATTATACAAAGTGTGCTGTAATTTTGATTGCCACGAAGCAGATAGGATGTTATTCGTCGAATATATCGACGTTGCATTAAATGATGTATTTAATGATATAGAAAACAAGCCTTTACTGACATTAAACAAGCATTTAATGCTTTTAACCTGATTTTTCGAATTGTATGTTATTGCACCAACTTCGGCACTTCCAATAAGAAGAGAACCTGCCACATAACAATTTATAGTTGTGGTATTTATATCGTAATACACCATATTTGGATAAATATGAGGTGCAATTATCAGTTCATTAGATACATTACAACCCTCATTTATTGAGCACATAGAGTCAATTAGCATATTTTTTGCATTAAAAGATTCTTCATGCAGGGCATCTGTTATGGTGTCATCACCAGTTGTTGTTATATCTAAAGTATATATGGCGTTCACACCACTAACAAAAACTGCTAGAAATATAATAACATCTACAAGAACATACTTACGGCTAGTCATAAACAAATATATATGGTGAACCCGTATATATACTTTTTAAGTATTCTTGAACTTTTTATTTTCTACGCTCTTTAGTGCCGTTCGTTATTTTTGATTTCTTGTTTTC
>JAGLIP010000064.1 GCA_023142905.1 Candidatus Aenigmatarchaeota archaeon
ACGGTGTTTCCGCCTGCGCTACTTGCGATGGTTTTTTCTTTAAGGACCAAATTGTTATTGTTGTTGGCGGAGGCGATACGGCAATTGAAGCCGCAACAAGCCTTGCATGCGCAGGCGCGAATGTTGTGGTTTCTTATAGGAAGGACTCTTTTTTCAGGGCAAAGGAGCTTAATGTTGAAAATATCAATAAAAGCGATGTGGTTGTAAAATTTTCAACAAACCTAACCGAAATAAAGAACAAAAAAGTTATCTTAAGGCACTCAATAGAACTTACGGAAGAGATAAAAGCAGATGAGGTATTCATACTTGTAGGAACAATTAAAAACACGGAATTCTACAAAAAAATCGGCTTAAAGCTTGATGAGAAAGAAAATATTGTGCATAACGAAAAGACTCTTGAGACAACAATTCCCGGGCTTTTTGTCGCGGGGGATATTGTGTCAAAAGAAAAGCTTATCCTACCTGCACGGTGCCAGGGCTTTACGGCAGCAACTTCGGTTTTGATTTATAATTCTAAGATGAAATAGGCTTTATTAATCTGATTCTAAAAGAATAACTTATGTACAAAATAATAACTGATGGTGCCGCTAAAATAAAGGCATTTTCGGGCGAGATTACAAAGAAAGACGAAGTGTTCTACAATCCGAAGATGAAAATGAATAGAGATATCTCGGTAATTGCCTTGAATGTGTTCCAGGGAACTCGTGATAGGGATATTGTTGTTGGCGATATGCTTTCGGCTACAGGGATTCGCGGGATTCGCTATTGCTTAGAGTGTAAAAATATTAAATCCATTATATTTAACGACTTAAATCCAAACGCGATTAAATTAATTAACGAAAATATAACACTCAATAAGATAAAAAATGCGACTGTCTTATCTCTTGATGCCTGCGAGGCGTTGTCAAGATATAAGTTTTTGATTGACTATGTAGATATCGACCCTTTTGGATCCCCCATACAATTTTTAGACAGTGCTGCCAGAGCTGTATCTAATAAAGGCTTGCTTGGGGTCACTGCAACAGACACAGCACCGTTGTCCGGTACATACCCACGAGCAGCGCTAAGAAAATACGGTGCTGTTGCCTTGCGGGAGGACATAAAGCACGAAGTTGGTATACGAATCCTTCTTGCAAACATTGCAAGAGAATGCGCCAAATACGATAAGGGATTTAATCCTGTGCTTTCTTATTTTCACGAGCATTATTTCAGGGTTTTCGGCACAATCAAAAAGACACGGTCTTCTGCAGAATTAAATATCAAAAATACGGGGTATGTTGCGTATTGTAAAAAATGCGGGTTTCGGGAACTTACAAAAGAAAAAATATCAATATGTGACTGCGGGGAGAAAATAATAAATGCGGGCCCTTTGTGGATTGGCTCTATTTTTGATAATGATTTTTGCAAAAACGCATCAAAAAAAGCAAAAACATTCGATGCAAAAAAGCTTCTTGAAACAATTTCTCTAGAGTCTGAGAAAAACTGCCTTTTTTATGACATCCATTATCTTTCAAAAATCAAGAAAAAAGCAGCCCCTAAAACAGAAAAAATACTTGAGCATCTTAAAAAACAGGGTTTTTTCGCTTCAAGAACCCACTTTTCACCAACAGGAATAAGAACGGATGCGAAGGCAGAAGATATCATTGATTTTATTTAATTCCGTCAAATAGATTTTTAAGCTTTTAACCCCAAGTAGTAGTATGTATGACTTAAACAAAATATATCAAGAGCTTACAGGAAACGACATAAATGATGCTTCTCCGAGTGTGAAAAACCCCCTGACACTAAAAGAATTCAACGGGCACAAGATACCTGATGGCGCAAGTGTGGTTTATAATCCCGATAAATGGATGACTTTGCAGGTTGTCTACAAAGGAACAACTCTTGGTGTGAATGCTGAAGGCCAGATATGCACAGATATGAATGTTTCTGAAAAAAACGCAAATATTCTTGAAACGAATTGGAAGCTTTTCCTTGATAAATACAATATTTCGACAATAAAAAGACTGGAAAATTATATTATGGGTGCGCTTAAAAAGCCCCAACTAGTTTCTTATACAACAAAAAACACCTGCTAAAATTCTTTAAACTATAAGAAACAATTAAAAAGATTGCATTCTCTTTGATATGTATTTGGCTGAGCTAAAATATTTCTTTTGCCGAGGTGGCTCAGCTGGCTAGAGCGCTAGACTCATAAAGTGTTATGAGTTATGACCTGCTTAAAACAGGGATGACATGCATTAATGCGCTTGAGACATCTAGAGGTCGCGGGTTCGACGCCCGCCCTCGGCACCATATTCTAACTAGATTAATAACACTGAATCTAATGATATAATAAAAAAAGAAAAGAACGCGAAGAAAAAATCTTCGCACGGATTAGTTAACTGTTAAACATCAATTTAGAATTTTTTGTGTTTTTGATAACAATCTCTGCAGTAAACCGGTCTGTCTCCTGCTGGTTTGAAAGGCACTTCTGTTTCTTGTTTACATTCAGCGCAAATTGCTTTGTGCATTTCTCTTGGTGCTCCAAAGTTGCCGCCATCTCGTCCTCTGTTGTTGTCTCGTCCTCTGTCGTTAAAAGCCATTTTTTCACCTTTTTTGTTTAACTAGTTATATGATTCATTCCCATTTTATTCCGAAGTTAGAAATAGAAAGTATCAAATACTTTTGGTTATTTTGTTAACTATCTTTATAAATAAAATCCCATGTTTTTACTAATATCTTTGCATTTGTCTTCGTTCAAGTTAATAATTCCTGCGAAATACATATATTCTGTGGTGTCATAAAACATTGGTTCGTACTCCGTCTTAAATCATCTCACTAGCGTTCGAAGCTTTTTGGTCTTCGACCAAAAAAGACGGGGCTTGTTCAAGTTTCAAGTCTTCGAATGTTTCCCTCCGCAGTAAACTGCGGAGCTTCAACAATTCAAAGTGAATAAATATGCTATGAAAGAACAATTGCCTATTCCTAAAGATGGCGCGGTATTCTATGAAGATGAAAAACTGTACGCCTGTCTTGCAAATTACCCCATAACAAAGGGACATGTTGTGGCCGTGTAGAAAAAGGATATCAAAGACTTGCATTTATTGAAGAAAAAAGACTACGAGCATCTCATGGATGGCTGTTGAGGCAATAAGAAATTCTATGCTTAAAACACTTGGCATCAAAAAAGCATATCTTACATATAGGGATGAAATAAACCAGGTCTACTGGCATCTTGTCCCGAGATATCATACCGCATTGGTTCGACCCCACCCTAAAGGGCGGGGTTTGTTTGGTTCAATGGTATGCTTTTCAATAAGCCTTCATCTACGGACTCAAGTCCGTAGTTTTCGGCTCAGTTGAAAATAATAAAAAAGGAATCAATCTTTTAGAAGAAAATCCAAAAAAATTAAATGATGTTTTTATTGCTCTTGAATTGAAGAAGAATATCAGATTTTGCTGAATTGTTCATTTAATGAATCAAGATTTTCGATATTCAATTATTTCACTAAATCATAAAGAGTGTTGAACCCAAGTTTAAAAAATAGAAAAGAAAAGAAAAAAACGCGAAGAAAGGGTTTCTTCGCATGAATTAATTAACTGCTAAACATCAATTTAGAATTTTCTGTGTTTTCGATAACATTCTCTACAGTATACGGGTCTGTCCCCTTCTGGTTTGAAAGGCACTTCTGTTTCTTGTTTACATTCAGCGCAAATTGCTTTGTGCATTTCTCTTGGTGCTCCAAAGTTGCCGCCATCCCGTCCTCTGTTGTTGTCTCGTCCTCTGTCGTTAAAAGCCATTTTTTCACCTTTTTTGTTTAACTAAGTTATATGAGCTATTCTCACTTATTTTATATTTAGAATTCGAACCGCACTTATACATTAGTCCTTACTTATACGACAAACTTTATAAATGCGTTTGGAAGGGAGTTTTTAATTCATTTTCATAAAATATGCGTTAAAACGACAACAAGACACTTTTTTAGTACTAAATTCCCTTTCAACGACCAGCCATCACATTTATAAAACCCACCGCACATATTCTTATGAAAGAAGAACAGTTAGCTTAAAGTCTTAATAAACCGGTTTCTTTAAAATTTTTAAAAAAACTTGCTTATTTTATCCAAAATCATGAAACATTCGAGAAAACCCCGCCCCAAAGGACGGTGTTTAATTGGTTCTGTTTCAAGCTTTTAAAGCCGCAATCATTGAAACCATTCAATTTGATTGCGTCTTCAAAATAAAATAAAGCTTTTATTAGGGCTTTCATGGACAAAAATATACGCAAGAATAAACTATTCTTAGTTAAAATCATGGCTTTAAAACAAACAGCATGATTGATTATGTTCAAAAACTGTTTCTTGATAAAAAATACAAAAATGTGATATATTATGGAACAATTTAAAAAACTAGGCATCGACGATGCCGTCTTAAGAGTAATAAAAGAAGAAAGATTTGAAAAGCCTACAGAAATACAGAAAAAAACAATACCTTTAGTTCTTCAAGGAAAAGATGTTATGGCCGGATCTGCAACAGGATCAGGAAAAACTTTAGCATTTGGTTCGGGCATAATACAATGCTCAAAAAAAGGTGTAGGTATTCAGGCATTAATACTGACCCCTACGCGCGAACTTGCAGAACAGGTTTCAGAATCGATGAAACTATTCTCAAAACATTCGCCATTAAAAATAACTTCCGTATATGGTGGTGTCTCAATAGGTCCTCAAATTGAAAGATTAAAAACTACGGACATTGTTGTTGGAACCCCTGGAAGGGTTTTGGATCACATCTCAAGAAATACCATAAATCTTAAACGCGTTAAAACTCTTGTTTTAGATGAAGCAGACAGGATGCTTGATATGGGTTTTGTCAAGGATGTAGAAAAGATAATGCGCGCATGTCCTAATGACAGACAAACACTTTTATTTTCTGCAACACTTACTGGCGAAATACAGCACCTTTCGCGAAAATACATGAAAAATCCAGTGTCTGTTTCAGTAGAATCATATGTAGATGCATCTAAATTAACACAGATTTACTATGATGTAGATGACAAGATGAAATTCTCGCTTCTTGTGCACCTGATTAAAAGCGAAAAAGCCTGGCTTTCAATGGTTTTCTGCAACACGCAAAGAAATACTGATTTTGTTGCCAAAAACCTTAAAGCTTCGGGAATCAAAGCACTTGCAATTCATGGAGGGCTTACACAGGACAAGAGAACCAAAATAATGAAACAATTCAATTCAGAAAAAGCTGAATTTGTTCTTGTATGCACAGATGTAGCTGCAAGAGGCCTTGACATAAAAGGAGTATCCCATGTCTATAATTATGACAGCCCTAAAGAAAGCAATACATACATACACCGTATTGGAAGAACAGCAAGAGCGGGTGAGGAAGGCCTTGCAATAACAGTACTTTCAAGCAGGGATTATGAGAATTTCAGAAGGGTATTGACTGACCGCTCGCTTGATGTTGAAAGGGAAGAAGTCCCAAAAATTGAGCGCGTGATGATAAAAGTCAAAGATGCACCCAGAGGCCCAAGAAACAATAGAGGACCTGCAAGACCCCGCCGACAAGGAGGCGGAGCAAGACCTTATAGGAGATAAGTTATTTTTTAATCCTTAAAAAACCGGCAAAATCAAAAGGTTTAAAAAGAATACGATATATTTTTTAAGATATTGCCCTAAATGGACGATATACCAAGCACTGGAAGTAGAGAGCGAGTAAAAGTATCATAATCTTCTTCTTTGTATAATTTTGGAGTAGGATGTAAATGGATGGAACAGTAAAATGGTTTAACAGCGAAAAAGGTTTCGGATTTA
>JAGLIP010000065.1 GCA_023142905.1 Candidatus Aenigmatarchaeota archaeon
TAGGTGGGTGGAGGCGAAATAATTTTGCGTCCTTTTCTTTGCTTAAAAGTTTCTTTTTTACATCCGCTGAGACTTCGCCCCAGGTAATGAAATCCTTTACTTTTGCAATCATCCCTTCATATACGGGATTTTTTGGAACCAGTATACAGTGATTTGGTTTTGTCAGATTAAGCAGTTTAAGTGTTTCTGATATATCTTTTTTCTTTCCTGCAGAACCTCTTACGCGTAGAACAACAAACATTTGAATTACCTCTTATTCCTTTATTCCTTCAAGCAGTCCGACACTTTTTTTATCATTGTCCATTACCTTAAGCTTGTTTAGTTTTTCAAATGCATTCATTATCGCCATTATGAAGTTAAGCCGTGTCTGTGTAGGGCCTCTTGATTTTGACCAGAGATCTTTTATGCCTGCAAGTTTCATGAGTTTTTTTGCTTCATTTGCGACAACAAGTCCCATTCCTTTTGGTGCGGGTATTAGGTCAACAGTTACAGCCCCTCTATTTCCCTGTGATTTGAATGGTATTGAATGTGCTGTGCTGCATGAACATTCCCATGAGCCGCAGCCTCTTCTTATAGTCATTATGTTTAGTTTTGCTTTTTTCTGTGCTTTTTCTATTGCTGTTCTTGCATCAAGTCCTGATGCATATCCAAGACCCAAAAGCCCGTTTTCATTGCCAACGGCTGCAAGCGCACGCAAAGTTCTTTTTCTTCCTGACTGGTGCATTCTTGTTGTAACCCGGACAGGTGTTCTTTTCTTTCCGCCGCCTTTGCCGGGTACTCCGCCAAGATATATTATCTCTTCTTTTATTTCGGGAATAAGATAATCGACGATTTCCGGTTCTCTTATCTTAAGGCCTTTATCGAATATTTCTTTTATGGATGTTATTTCACCATTTATTACCTTTCTTCCAATTTCGGTTTTTGGAATCCATGTTGTTGTAACATCTTTTTTTGAATTGTATGTCATTTTTTATCACTTTTTGCAATTGTTTTTTCTTTTTTTATTTGTGTTCCTGCTTGCAGTTTGGTTTTTGTCTTTTCGAAATCATCAGCTATTTTTGTCTTTCTGTAAGCATCTATATGTGTGCCTTTTATGCGATCATCTGTTGGAAACATAGATTCATCAACAGGAACAGTTACACCGCCGTCAACAACGCCTTTTACAGTCGCGTATATCTTTCCGCCTTTTCGCATAGTCTGTAATCCTGAATCAAGTATTGCTTCTTTTATTTTATGTTCCTTTGCTTTTTGTGCAAGCAAAAGCCCTGTAAGGTATGCTGCAGGAACATTATTTTTTGAGGTTTTCCAGCCATATTTTTCAAGGGATCCGGATACAACACCAACAATGGATGTATCGCCCTTTTGCTTGTAGCTTATAAGCTGTGCGATTATCTGGTTGTTTGTAACGCGTACAACAAGCCGCGTTTTTTCAGATATCAAAAGCTGAAGCCTTTTTTTATAGTTTGTCTTGCCTTCTCTTCTTCTTTTAAAATGCATTAAGTATCTGCTGTGTGTCATAATAATCTACTCTCTTAGTTTCTTTATCTGAAGCTTTAAGTATGCCTTGTCTTTTATCCTTCCGGCAGTTGCCCATGAATAAAGCTGCCTGTATTCTCGGACAGTTATTTTTTCTGTATCTCTTAAGGTTTTAAGTTCCTTTCTTATTGCCCGTATGGCTTTCATCCATTTTTCTTTTTCAGGGGTTCTTGTGTTTTTTGTGCCTTTTCTTGAACCCTGACCTTTTTGCCTGCCTTTTTTCTTCTGTATTTTTTTTAGTTTTGCTCTTGAATTGCTTGTGCCTTTTATCGGATGTGCTTGAATTAAGCCACCATTTACAAGGTTTCTGACATCCTGCTTGGTTATTGCCTCATTGACTTTTGCACTCTCTTCAGGATTAATCCAGACTCTTGTTGTTCCTGTTTTCATGATTTCTGCGGCCATTCTTCGCTGGCTTTTAAGATCCATTTTTTAACACCTAATTATTATCCAGTGGAATTTCTTCGTTTGTTGCGGATATGATTACATCTTCCGTAAATGTTGTCTTGCATCCGGGGCACTCAAAAAAATTGATGCTGTGCATCTTTTTGGTGTTCCCAAGCATACCGCATTTAGGGCAGTGCAATTTAGACAGCCGAAGGAATGTAATTTCATCCATTTTATCACTTTGATACCTTTTTTGTCGCCTCTTTTTTTACGGTTGGTTTTGTGGGTGCCTTCTTTTTTTCCGCAGGCTTTTTAATTATCTCTTTTTCCTTTACAGCATCATATGCCTTTTTTGTATCGTCGCTTTTTTTAGGAGCTTTTTTTGGTTTTTCTTTTTTCTCCTTTTTTATCTTTTTTTTGTAAAGCGGGTTTAAAATCTTTATTTTGAGTTTTTTTGCTTCAGCAACCAGCACAATCTTTTTTTTTGTGCCGACAGTTGCAGAGATTCGTGCAGCATCTGTTTTTGGGTTTAGATTTATTAGCTGTGTGCTGTTTTCAATAATTATATCCTTAAGTCCGCATGCATGAAGCCCGCGAACAGCGTTTGGGACAGAATATCCTTTGCTTACAACACCTTCACCATTCACTCTTCTTCGAAGCTTGTTGTCTCTTCCTTTTGGTTTTCTCCAGGCGTCTTTTGTTTTTCGTGTGTTTTTGGAACTTCCTTCACTTCTGGCAAATGAAGGTCTTCTTTTTTTCATATCTGCGCGGAGTTTAAGCATATCTGTCATAATAATCATCCTTTGTGCGTTATATAAATTCCATCATGGAATACTCTGATGTCTTTGTTTTTCTTTTTGCATGCCTGTTCAATATTTGCAGCAGTCTGTCCGACCTCTTCTTTATCGCATCCGGTAATCTCGATATCTTCTTTCTTGACTGAAACCTGTGCTTTACCGACAATATTTGCGTATCGTAGTCCTTTACCGCCAACAAAATTGTTTATGACTACTTTATTGTCCTCAACTTTTGCAGTCATAGGGAAGTGAACATAGACTATTTTCATTTTATATGTGTATCCGTCAGATACGCCCTTAAACATGTTGTTTACATGTACTTTCCATGTTCCGACAACAGCGCGGTCCTTTTTTCTTTCGGACTCTGTTTTTACAACAATGCCGTCTTTTAATTCCATTGAAACATGCGGGTGGGTGAATTTTCTTTCCATTTCTCCATTTTCCCCTTTAACTGAGAGCATATTCTCACTCATTTTTGCTTCAATACCTTCGGGAACTGTAATTATCTCTTCCAAAAAAATCACCTAATATACGAATGCGATTAATTTTCCGCCAAATTTTCCTTTTACTTCATTATGCGCTTTTACGCCGGTTGATGTGGACACTATAAGAGTCCCTACATTTACTGCCGGAAGATGCCGCTTTTCCCATTTTTCATACTCATCTTTTTTTACGGTAAATTGTGGTAGGATTGCTTTGCAGTCATTTATGTGCCCTGTAAGTATTACATTTATTTTTCCGCCCTCAATAGTATCAACAACGGAAAAATCACTTATATATCCTTTAGTTTTCATGATGCCAAGTACGGATTTAAGCATATTTGACTCTATTTTAATTATGCATTCTTTTTTTCCTGCATTTTCTGCGTTTTTGATAACGCTTAAAGCATCTGCAAGTGGATTATGTCTCATTTTAAAACCTCTTTAGCTGTATTTCTTAAATCCCAATGATTTTGCCTGTTCCCGAAAGCATCTTCTGCAATAGTTAAGACCGTATTTGCTTATGACGCCCATGCCTTTTTTGCCGCATCTTCGGCATACTGCATTTCCAAGACCGTTTTTTCGATCCTTTGGAACATTATGCTTCATGAATCTTGCAACTTTTGGCTTTTTGTGTTCAATAGCCTTTAATGATTTTTTATATTCACCCACGCAATCACCATTATTTTGCTATACGAATGCCTATTTCTTTTTCGGCAAACGATATTGCATCTCCTTTATTTATTTTATGGTTTTTAGGCAGTTTTCTTTTCTGTATTTTTCGTCTTTTTACCCTAAAACCTGCTCTTTCAAGAGAAACATTTACATTTAAGCCCAGCATACCAAGCTTTGGATCGTATTTTTGACCCGGGATGTCTAAGTATTCTTCAACCCCGAAACCGAAATTTCCTTCATCATCGAAGTTTTTGCAAGAAAGCTTATTTTCTTTTGCAATAAGAACTTTCTTTAAAAATTCAATACCTTTGTTTTCTCTTAAAGTGACTTTAACGCCTATTGGAAGCCCTTTCCTAATACGGAAAGTTCTGGCCCTTCTTGTTGCAAGAGTCCGCACTGGTTTTGCATCTGTAAGTCTTTCTGCAAGAGTGTATGCTTTTTCAATATTCTCTCCAGACTCTTTTAGAGCAATGCTCAAGGTTACTTTTGAAACCTTGATTTTCCTCATCGGATTCTCTTTTTTGTTTTCTTTTTCAGACATTAAATATCACTTGTTTTCTAGTGTAATCTCCGGCGTTTTCTCGCCGATTATAAATGCATATGATTTAAGGGTTGTTGCTTCTTTTTTGTCATCTGTTTCAATTACTATTTTGCCTTTTTCCATGCCGGAAGGATTTATTATTATTTTTACTTTTCCTGTAACACCTGCATGTTTTCCTTTTGTAATCATTGCCATGTTTCCTTCTTTCATCTCTAGTTGTTTTTCGATTTTTTGGTCTGGAAGGGAAATTATGATTGTATCGCCGGTATTGTATTTATCCTCTTTTGGATTTTTTGCATCTTTAACCACAATTGTGATGTTTCTGCCGTCATGAAGGTTAAGCTGGACTGCACCGGTTTTTATTGTTGTTTTATTGTTTATTCTGACAAGCTTTCTTTCTGCTTTTTCTTTTGTAATGGTTGCAAGCACAAGTTTTCCTTCTTTTGCAATAACCCGGAAGTATTCTTTTGTTTTAGGGATTGAAACAACATCCATAAGACCGACCGGATATTTGTGGTCGCCTTTTTTGGTTCCGTCAACAAAGACATCGCCATGAGCAAGTATTTTTTTTGCTTCTTTTGCCGTGTCTGCGTATTTCAGGATGTCTCTTAAAATTATCTGTAATGGTATGCATTCTCTTTTTGCATGCGGTCCTGCTGCAGGGCATACTATGAATTTTGATTCTTTTTTCTTTACAGGAATATGTTTTGATACTCCAAGCCGTTTCATATGCATAATAATCACTCTTTTTTAGTCTCTTTTTTCTTTATTGTTTTTTCTTCGGTTTTCGTCTCTTTTTTCTTTATTGTTTTTTCTCGCTTTACATCTTTTAGGTCGAGTTCTGTAATTTGCAGGCTTGACGGGTGAAAAGGCACCTGAACTTCGGTTCCATTCACTTTTTTTGTTACAAGTCCTGCGATGTATATTTTCGTATCCTTTACAGATATTTTGGTCACTTCGCCTGTTTTTCCTTTGTTTGCTCCGCGCAAAACCTTGACCCGGTCGCCTTTTTTAAGTGTGAAAGATCTTCTTTTGTATATGTTTTGAAGCGCTTTTGACAAATTGCATCCCAAAAGCCTTCTTTTTATGTTGGTTGTAGCATTATGTACATATTTTCTTTGTTTTCGAGGCTGTTTGCTTTTGTTCCAGTTTTTTGAAAATTCTTTTTTCATTCACAAACACCTTTAGACTATTGTCCTTGCAATTTTTCCGACAGTCGGGAAGCGCTCAACACACTCCTTTGCAATAACATCCTTTATTTCTTTTCCTCTTGGTTCGTTTTTTTCATCAAGTAATATAACGGCATTGTCCTGGAATTTTATCCAGTTTCCCTGCGGCCTTCTGTACGGCATTGCCTGCCTTACAACCACAGCTCTTACAACTTCGTG
>JAGLIP010000066.1 GCA_023142905.1 Candidatus Aenigmatarchaeota archaeon
CATGTTTACCCACACCTAATTTCTCCAAGACACCTACAACCCTATCCATTAAATCAGATTTATATGTTGCGTTTATAGTAGTTCCCATAATATCACCTCATAATTGATTAAGTTGTTTATGGCTCGAAAAGTTTAAAAAGTTATTCCTTTGTGGTAACACGCATATTTAAAACAAAAAACTCCGGCATGGTTGTATTTTGTCTTTCAACAAAGGATGATTTCTTATCATTGTAGATTTCGTAATGAAAAATATGATAAACTAAAGACAAATATACCGCCTGAAACGGTTTACATAACTTCAATCTGTGAAAAGAATGCAACAATGGCCCGTATTATCCTTGAAATTATGTTGTCTTTCTTTATCACAATGTCTTTTTCAAAAGAATATTCTTTTCCTGACGCATCCTCGTAGTCAACAAGTATTGTATGCGCGCCGATATCTATTGGTTCGCGCATTGTTTTCTCTCCCAGCACACTTCCAAAGCCAAGTTCCGTACCCTCTATTGAAACGACCACGGCATCCGCCCGGTAATTTTTAGCTACAACCGTAAAAATACCTTCATTTGTCTCGTAATCATAGGTTACCATAATATCAACCACAGGCACTTCAAATATTTCAATTTGCTTTGTTGTGCTGTGCTCAAAATCATCCCCTTTTATTGAAAACCGGATTTTTTTAATCCCTATTTCTTCAAAGGATAAAGGCACAGTCACATTTTTTGTGCCTAAAAAAGACAGTTTCTCTGCAGAATCCATGCCGTCTGCAGTAACATATAGTGTCATGCTCTCAGAATTTGCGCGGTTGTTGGTCACGATTACAACCGCCTCACCATCCTCGCCAATTTTCATAGCATCAGGCATATCAACTGAGTCTATAACCACATCGCCTGTATGGATAACTTCAAATTCAACTGTTTTTACAATTCCTGTTGAAGTATAAACAATAACTTCTTTTTCCCCCGCACTTTTTGGTGTGAATGTAAATTTCATTGTCCCATCGCCTATTGTTGTCTGTTCAATTACATCATCATCAAGTACCACCCCCGCATAGATTACATCCTCGCCTGTTGTGCCCCGTAATTCAGCATATACACTCTGGCTTTCGCCTAAAACAAGAACCGGTGATGAAACATCCAAAGACAATACCGTATTTGTCTTTTTGTTCGCCGTAGTTGTATCTACAACAAGATTTATGGATTTCCTTGTAAGCAGGCGCGAATTTAATGTCAAAGGGCATGTGTAAATCATGTTTGGATCAAGAGATGGGTTTATATGCACAGTCCATGAGACAACAGTCTCTTTCCCCGGAGAAAGTATGACATTTTTTTCTATATCATCAACATCTGCAATGCTGTATGCCCCGGCACATGGAAGCAGGGACAGTTTTACAACCTTGTATTCATCGGGCTCAAATTTTAGCACAATTATGGCATCATCGCCTGCCTCAAGAACTTCAGAACTTTTTATAAGCTCGTAATTTTCCTGTTTTTCATCTTCTGTAAAATCAAGTATTTCAAGTTCTGTATTGTCTTCAAGCCAGGTTATTACACCAACACTCATACCGGAAACTTTTATTCTATTCGAAACTTCATTGCTTGACTGATGCGAGAATTTCACATGCGTGGCATCCAAGTGCCCTACTTCATTCCATGTAGGGTCCACAGGAACCCAGACACCAAGATAGCTTTCCGCATAAGCGTGTGGTTCCCAGCTATTTTCACCATAAGCCCAGCCGGACACATATCTTGTAGGGATTCCCTGGCTTCGAGCAAGGGCAATAAAAAGAGTTGCAAACTCACTGCAGACACCCACCTTATTTTTAAGAACCCAAAGGGCATCATATGCTTTTGTGCTGTATGCGAGGTCGTATTCGATATTTTCTGTGACCCAAGTTGAAAGAAGCGCTATTTTCTCAAAATCACTTCTTACGCCTTTCGAAATCGAATCCGCAAGCGCCTTTATCTCTGCATTGTCGCTTTGTATTGTATCTGTTGGTTCGAGAAACACAAGTATGTCTTCAGGAATAGTATATGTGTCTGGAAGGTATTTTATCCTCTGGCTTCTGACAGTCACAGTCGATTGTGAGTTATATGTAATTGGTGTCGGCGGATTTTCAATGAAAAAATTGAAATACTGGCTCCCGATTTCATTTGTAATTATGTCCTGTGTTGTGATGACTGTTTGTGTGGGTGTCTTTTGCGGGGCCATGACTGTTATATTTGCCCAGTTAACAATGCCTGTTGAAACCAGTATTTTTCCATCCTGCACAATATTTAACTTAAGCTCAGACACTGCTGCCGGATCGGTTATTTCCGCGAATGCCAAAGCATTCACTGAAAAAAACATAAGGATAAAAGAAATCCCGACAGCCAAACATATAAAATTACGCATGAATAAATATTATACTTGAATGACTATATAAAAACTTCAATTCTTCGGGTGCTTTTATGGATGACTTAATAGAGATATGGACTGAGAAATACCGCCCCAAAAAACTTGAAGAAGTTGCAGGGCAGGATAATATCACAAATAGGCTTTCTGCATTTGTAAAAGAGAAGACTCTCCCGAATATACTTTTTGCAGGCTCTGCAGGCATTGGAAAAACAACATGCGCAATAGCTTTGGCAAAAGAGCTTTACGGCGATATGTGGCACAGGAATTTCATGGAGACAAACGCATCAGACGAGCGGGGGATAAGTGTTGTAAGAACAACAATAAAGGATTTTGCCCGCGTAAAGCCGTTTGGAGCCGCATTTAAAATTGTTTTTCTGGATGAGTGCGATGCACTTACACCAGAGGCCCAGCAGGCATTAAGGCGCACAATGGAGAAATACACAAGAACAACAAGATTTATTTTATCATGCAATTATTCTTCAAAACTGATACCACCTATACAGTCAAGATGCGCGATTTTTAGATTCAAGCCGCTTGAAGATGCAGATGTCAAAAAATCAATTGAAAAAATAGTTAAAAACGAGGGTCTTGAAATAACAGACAAAGGCATGAATGCCATACTTTTAGTTGCCGAAGGCGATATGAGGCGCGCAGTAAATACACTTCAGTCCGTAGCAATTACAGCAAAAAAAATCACAGACGAGGATGTTTATTCTGTGGCGGCATCTTTAAGGCCGGATGAAGTAAAAGACATATTGAATCTTGCATTGAACAAACAATTCATCGAGGCGAGAAAAAAGCTTGCAGATGTTATGCTTGTAAGAGGATTATCAGGGCTTGATGTAATTAAAGGAATACATAGGGAACTTTTGGATCTTGACATTGATGAGCGAAAAAAAGCAATCCTTATCGACAAGCTCGGCGAATATGAGTTTAGAATCGTTGAGGGCGGCACAGAAGATTTGCAGATGGAAGCGTTTCTTGCACAAGTATCTACGCTTTAATGTGTGAGAAAGACTTGAACGGAAGTGAAAGTATTTTTGGCACAGCTTTCAGTCATCAATGAATAATTTTTTGTGGTTTTATGGTAACCGAAAAATTCAAGAAATTCCTTAATCTTTACAGTATCCAGTTTTTGTACTCATTCGGTCATGTATTTGCGTTCAGCCTTCTTTTTTTGTATCTTTTTAAAGTTGGGTTTTCGAATCTGGAAATTGCTGTGTTTAGCACACTTAGGTTTGTGAGCGTAGTTATAATTTTGTTTTTCATAAAGACTGTAAATTTCAGAAAAGCAATAACAACGGGAATTGTTTTAAAATCTTTCTATCTTGCAGCTTTTGCCTGTTTTATTGCCGGCTTTGAAGTCATTCAATTATATGTGATTGCAATAATTACAGGAATAGTTATTTTCATATTCTGGACACCGTATAATATCCGTTTTTTTGGCTTTGGAAACAATGGCAATAATGCGTTTATGGGTAGTATTATTTTCCTTTTATGGCCAATACTTAATGTTTTTATCCCAGTGACAGCAGGCTTTCTAGCAAGAGATTTTGGGTTCGCCGCGGTTTTTTTAATTACAGCTACAATAACCTTAAGTTCTTCTGTTTTTGTAAAGCGCGCAGGGAAAGACGAGCCATTGCCTTTCGATATTAAAAAAACATTGAGAAATAGTGATGGGGTTCGCACACTTAACATGCTTGAAGGAATTTTTGAAGGCATAATGTGGACAGCAGTCCCATTAGCCACAATATCATTTATTACCTCAGAGGTTGACTACGGTATTTTCTTTTCTTTTCTTGGTCTTTTTGGCGCGCTTGCGGCAGTTGTTCTTGCAAGGATGTCTGATAGGATGAAAAAAAGAACGATTTTTATATACCCGACAGTAATACTTTTAGGCATCTCAACAATTCTTGCGGCTTTTTCAAATACGCTGATTTTGTGGGCTATAGCAAATGCCGCCATTGCATTTGTATGGGCTCTTGTTTCACCATTTCAGGTCGCAATTGTTCTTGATAAAAGCAAAAATCTTGTTGATTCAATGGCTGCAAGAGAATTTTTTATGAATTTGGGGAGATTTTTCGGCGGCATTATAGCAATAACATCTCTGCTGCTTTTCGGCCTTTCAGAATATTCTCTTGTGGTTGCAGGAATTGCAATGCTTTTGTATGCGGTTGTTATTCACCTAAAAAAGCTTTATTTTGAGGTCGCAACCAAGCGCTAAAGTGCTTGGACGAATGAGACTTCAAAACCCGAAAAACAGCGAAGTTGTTTTTGGGCCCAGAGAATCAAAGATTTTCTCGGGGCTTGAAACTTAAACCACCGAGTAAACTCGTGGTTGTTGAACCAATGTTTCATAATCCTACGAATATCGCCCGTTAAGGACACCTGTAGACTGCACACCTGAAACAAGGTTCGTGTTGTAATAAATGCGTATTTCTTTTGAATAGCATTTGCCCGAAATTCCTACAAGTGACGGAACCGTAGCGTTTATTGCTCCCTGCCTGCCTTCAGCTACAACAACATTCCCGCCATTAAGGGCAATACCATTTATCGCAGTTATGGTAATATTTCTGTCACACCTGTTTTCAACACCAATTACAACAAGCCCATCCGCACCATTGATATAGTATTGGGTGCCAACAGGAACAAGAGGATAAGTCATATCAAAGCCATTTATGCCGGAAGCACATGCCTTGTTCGAGAACACCTGTGTGTATAGAAGGGCGCCTACAATTGTTATTGCAAGGATTGCCCATCCGTAGGTCATTATATATTCTGTTGCAGATTGAGCTTTTTTCATTAAGGGCACCTGATAGAAAAATTAAAAAAAAGAAAAAAAGAAAGCGGAGTTATCCGCCATTCTTAAGAAACTTAAGCGAATCTTCCGCTTATAGTTCCGGTTGATTTAAGGCCGGTTACCAAATCTGTATCGTAGATTATAGTAACTGTTGCTGTATAGCACTCGCCTGCGGTTCCGCCGTTTGAAACACCCGTTGCATTCATACTAACTTCGCTTCCCGGAATGACTGTTGTTGTAGGTGCGCCTACGGCAACATTTGTGTCTATTGTAACACTTTGAATAGTTACATTAGTGTCTAGCCTGTTTACAATACCCATAGATATATCTCCGTTTGAAGCAAGACTGTACTGGTTTCCGACAGGGACAATATTTGATGTCATATCCCATCCATTAGCACCGTTTGTACAGGACTTGTTCGAGAACACCTGTGTGTATAGAAGGGCGCCTACAATTGTTATTGCAAGGATTGCCCATCCGTAGGTCATCAGATATTCTGTTGCGGATTGTCCTTTTCTTTTAAAATTCATTTTATCTCCCTCCTTTAAGAAGAATAA
>JAGLIP010000067.1 GCA_023142905.1 Candidatus Aenigmatarchaeota archaeon
TTTTCTTCATCACTCCATGATATATGGGCATATGCAAAAGGAGGTATTAGAGGGTATTTCACATCCAATTGGCTTAAATCATGCATTATGGGTAAAACCATGACTTTTTTTGGAATTCCAATTCTAAAACGCTTGACTTCTTCTAAGAATTCCCGCTCTTCCTCTTTTTCTTCTTCAACTTTTCTTTTAAGCCATCCACGAAGTTTTGTCATTTGCTGCACCGTATTAATTCATAAAAATATTTTTGTGCTTATTTTGTGTTTATATTGACCTTTTTTCAAGATGCCGCACTACTTCTAAAATCTGCTCATTTTGCGCACGAAGAGTCCTCACTTCTAAAAGAAGAGATTCTACTCTTCTGGATAATGGATTTGCATCTGCGGGTGATTGCGCAATTGCAATGGGCTGCGGCTCAGGTAATGGTTTAGGTACTGTCATTTGTTGTGGCTGTTGTTGGGTCTGTTGTATTGATTGCTGCATGGGCTGATTCTGTGCTGGCTGTTGTGCTAAAAGCGGAGGAAGCATTTTAGGCGCAGGCACGCTTAAATGAGGGTCATCCATTCTTGTCGGGTCGGATATCCTAAGGTCATTACTTGAAGGAAAATCAACATTCGGCATTTCAGCTGCCGGCTGTCCGGGCATTGTGTCTGAAGACTGTGTAAAATCCTGTGATTCTGTCGGATGCTGCTGAACTGCTTCCGGCTTTTCATGAAAATATGCATCGCTCATGCCAAAGCGGGAATTCTGCTTTTGGCTTCCTTCAAGAACTTTTTGAGAATACGAGTCATTTCCGGTTGAATTAGTTCCAGCAGTATCAAATGCCTCATCAATTTCTGAATCTATGCTTTTGCCTTGAAACTTACCTTTAAGATTCCCAAACATTCCTATAAAATCACCCGTAAACTATATAACCTGCAGTAAGTTATATTATTTATAACGGAGTATATAATATTTTAGTGTTTTTTATGGCGGATACTTATTTGGCAAAACTTTTTGGTAAAAATGAAAAAAAATCTAAAAACAAGAAACAAGAAACCGAAAAACAAGAAGAATTGCCTGTATTTACGGGTCCTGCGGCAATACACAATCCCGATTCCCGATGGGATAAGCAAAATAAACCTGTAGGCTACATTCTTGGAGCAAGCCCGGGATTCGCTCAGTTTGCTCAAGGGGAAGAAAAACTCGCATCAACAGGCCTGGGGCGAAAAATCGCAAAAGCATCCCGCATGGGCTTTGATTTTGCCATGATTGATTATGAGACACTTTCTGAAATGTATGAGCCGGATTTAAAAGACCTGATAAGACGCATCAAAAAGGCACAAGGAAATGAAGCTGTAGGGCGAAAATTTGAAGTGGGGGTACACCTGCCTACAGATTTGGATCTTTGTATAGCAAACGCATTCCAATGGAAACAGATGCAGGAAAAATTGATACGGGGTGCGTATTCTTCTGCAGTGCTTGTTGGTGCCCGATTCTATTTATTTCATACTTCTTCAAACATCCGCCCGCATGTAACCTTCAATGTCGGTCAACAGGAACCAAGAGTTGCACAAGTTTCGCACGACGGGTTAAATCTCGGAGATTTCATGGATATGGTAGATAAAGGACAATATATTGACCCAAAAACCGGCAATCATGGAGATTTAAAAACCATGTTAACACCTGAAGGGAAAAAATGGGATGGGATGGCGGACTGGTATAAAGCAAAATTCATAAGCGTTCTTTTCAATGTTATGGGTGCTGCAGGAGACCCGGCATTAATAGGTTATCTTGAACGAGGCATGATTGAAAATAAATTCTATGGTTTGAAATCAGGAAAAGAAAGAATAAAAACCGAATATAATAAACTTGCAAAAAATACATGGGAAAAGGTAAAAGAAAAAGAAAAAGGATTGTTTGATAAAGAAATCAATGAGTTACAGGATAGAAAAAATAAAATAGATTTACAACTCAAGGAATTACAGGAAAGACTTAAAAATAATCCTCAAGAAGAGCAATCATTAGCTTATGAGATAAATACCTTGAGACAAGGACAGAGCAATTTATCGGACTACCTAGATCAAAAGAAAAATGAACTTGAAGCAATAATGAATTCAGAACAAATGGTCACGCTTTTTCTTGATACCAAAACGCGCGAAATAATACAGCAAAACATAATTAATCGACTTGAAACAGAGTTTCTTGTAATTATAAATGGAGGAAAAGACCATCCAAAAATAAATCCACAATCTAGTTATGAACATTACAAATCAATTGAAAAAATAAGGGAATTGTTGGAATATTATGATTTCGATACCATATTTGATTTTTGGAAAAACCACGGCTCTGAATGCGAGGAGCGCGTTTCATACCATGTAATTGCGAAATACTTGTGGCTGACAAAAGACAAGTTTTGGGTAGACATTGTGGGCGGCGAATATGAGCCAGATAAGATACTAAAGCGAGCCGATGAAGGAAATGAATTCTATTATGATGATGGTCATGGAAAAACAGTTGATGATCTTGTTGAAAACCTAATCACTGCAGTCGCAAGCAAATATATACAAGGCCATCTTTTTACAACACACCCGACACGCGATATGCGCGCGCTTGCAGAACAAAGAATCCATGACCATGTCAATAAAGTCAAAACAGAAATCGCAGGTGATCAAAACTGCGAAAAGGCAACATCTGTTTATTGGTACACTCGGTTCAATAAGATAAGAATTTATATTGAAACTGCAATGCCGCCACAGGGGCAGGAAGGGCAGTTAAGGGTTATGAGCGCGAATGACCATGTGCGGCTTGTAAAGCATTTGGATGATGGCGAATATACTTCATACACAATGGATTTTGAGCACCTGATGGATAATTTCATAGATCCGGGAACTGATATAGATACATTAAAAGACGGAGATGGAAAATACATCACAATGCTTCATATAAATGCGCCGCGGCCTGTTATGGGAACCCACGCGCCTCTTGACTTGATTTCTCATGATCAGTATCTCCTTTATGTCTGGATGTATAACCTAAAGCAAAAAGGAATGGATAATGCATATGTGATTTGGGAAATGGGTTCTTTTGGATCCCGAGAAAGCGCTACTGCATTCAGGCGCCTTATAGACTGCCTTAAAAAGAATCAGCATTACAATAATCTGCCGAACGAATTTTTCGGCATTGATGAAACCTTTGAGGCGCAGCAGCATGTCGCAATCCGTGAGCATGCATATGATCCTCTCGAGGGTGTACTTATGATACCTGAAGAAACGCACACGCTTTTAAGCTCTGCTGCAAAAGAAAAAGGCAAACTTGCAGAGTGGGCAAGAGAAAGGTTCAGGTAAAGCTTTATATATTCTTGTATCATATAAGGTAATACAATATATTACGAAAGAATTTTAAGGTAATTTTTTTGAAGGCAGTAATACTTGCAGGTGGGAAGGGGACAAGGCTTAGGCCGCTTACTTATGCCGTGCCAAAACCGCTTCTTCCAATAAACCAAAGGCCTATGCTTGAACACATACTTCTTCACTTAAAACAGCACGGCATCACAGAAATAATAATTGCTGTAGGGTATCTTGGATACCAGATAAAGAATTATTTTGGCGATGGTTCCGAACTTGGAATCAATATAACCTATTCTGAAGAAAAAGAAGCGCTCGGCACTGCCGGTTGTTTGGCAAAACTTAAAGACGAACTTAATGGAGAGCCATTTTTAGTCATGGGCGGGGACAATCTTACGAATCTTGATATTACGGATTTTATGAGATTCCATAACGAAAAAAAAGGAATAGCCTCTATTGCGCTTGTTGAAATTGAAGTGCCTGTTGAATATGGTGTAGCAGACCTTGAGGATGACAAATCCATACTTCGCTTTAGGGAAAAACCTGTTTTCAAATACAATGCAAGCACTATGCTTTACTGCCTGAACCCCGAAATATTTGATTTTATTGAAGAAGGAAAAGATTTTGCAAAAGACATATTTCCTTTTCTTCTTTCGCGGGGGTATAAGATTTTCGGATACTCATTCAATGACCTGTGGATTGATGTAGGCCGCATGGATGATTTTAACAAAGCGAACGAACGACATGCAGAAGAAAAGCCAAAAAAAGAGAAAACATAAATACTAGAACGAACTATAATTGTATTATGACCGATATTATTTCTGTAATTTCCGGAAAAGGCGGTGTTGGTAAAACAACGGTTGTCTCCAATCTGGGATGCGCACTTGCAAAAAGAGGAAAAAAAGTTCTTGTTATTGACGGCAATGTTACCGGTGCAAGCCTCGCTCTTCATTTAGGTGTTCCGGATATGCACCCGACATCATTGAATGATGTCCTTAAAAACAAAGCATTTCTGACACAAGCTATTTATAACCACCCTTCAGGGTTTCTTGTAATTCCTGCTAAACTTAATGACTTAGAAGCGAATCTTGGCGGTCTTGAAAAACATCTTGGCGGTCTTGTAGGCACAAATGATGTAATTCTTATTGATGCGGCAGCTGGCGTTTCTGAAGAGGTTGAAGCAGCGGTTAATGTATCTGATAAAGTTCTTGTTGTAACAAATCCGGAACATGCAGCGGTGTTGAATGCGCTTACGGCAAAAAAACTTGCGCAAAAAAAAGGCAAGGATATTTTGGGAATAGCCCTTAATAATGTGCGTGGCGAGAAGCACGAACTTACCTGTGACCAAATAGAAGCACTTCTTGAGGTTCCGATAATCGCAAAAATACCGCACCAATGGAAAGTTTTAAATGCAATATCAAAACGGCAGCCGTTTGTTGAAACTGCGCCCAAAAGTGCTGCAACAAAAGCAATACATGATTTAAGCTATGTAATTGCCGGCGAAGCGGTGCCAAAAGAGAAAATGATGCAAAAACTGGGTCGCGCTGTTTCTAAGGATTTTGTTTTAAGGGTTGAATAATTAGTTTCCTGACTTAAGGAGTTTCAAGCGCTTTTAAAGGGATGTAAACAGTTATATTTTCAGGCATTTTCCTTTGCCCTAAACCAAACCCGTATTTTGATAATCCTATGAAACCATACACATATAATTGAGAGATACATCTACTACGGTATTTACCGTTTTCTGAAATTCTGAATTTCCAAACCTCTTTTTCTAACGGCAGTTCAATATATTCTTCACCAAAAAGTGTTGTTGTCTCTTTAGTTCTACAGGGGTTATTTTTTACCCAATCAGCCGCCCAATTATAGACATTTTCGCACAATAAACTATTGTTTGTTCTGGAAGCCACTTTATGAAAATCGGAGTCTGGTTTGCCTAATTCTTTTTCTAATGATTCTGCCAATAATTTAAAAGAGTCTAAATTTTTACCACGAGATTTTAATTTTTCTTTAATAAAACCCATTCTTGGCTCATTTTTTTGCTTAACCGCATTATCAATTCCTAAAAAAGATCTAAATCGTTGGTTGTTTTCTATCTGTATATCACCACTATTTAACCAGCGCACTATTTCCGGTCCAATGCCTGCGGAGGATATTATATCCTTATATACCCCCAATTCATCATACAGCTCCGTTGGTGTTAATGATGTTTTTTGTTCAACATCCTGAGTTTTTATTGTCACTTCCATAGTGTAATAACTAAAAACAAATTATTTAAATTTATGTCTTGACAATGAATTACCCAATCGCAGCAA
>JAGLIP010000068.1 GCA_023142905.1 Candidatus Aenigmatarchaeota archaeon
GTATTAACCCAATCAGGAATAAATTATAATTGGTTCTAAACCAATAAAAAATTCAAAAAATTATGGATGAGATGTTTCAAAACAATGCAATTCCTAAAAGAAGAACAGCGCATAAAATAAGAATTACTGCTACCGCAAACTGCAGGATCCATGCAAAAAACGCCCTAAACCATGAAAGCTCAAACATTTCCTTGTATATCAAAAGAAGCAATATGAAACCAATAATGGGTATGTTGAGCAAAAAACCAAGCAAACCAACTGCAATATTCACCAAAATTACTTTAAGGATGGTTGCTTTGCCGCCCAGGAACTTCACAGCAAAATAAAGAGGCAGTGCGGATATTAGGCAAATAACTATTGTGCCTAAAAGACCCAGGCCTAAAAGTTCAGGAAAAATTGCCATGTAATTATTTTGGTTTTTAATTTATTTATACTACTTCATCTGTTAGTATGCTTTCTCCTTAAACTTATTAACTTTCCAGCATTATTTCATAAGTGATATTTTATGAAAACATTTAAAGGGCAAAAATGGTTTGAGAAAGAAAATGCAGAGACTGATGAAAAATACGGCACCGAACCGCATGAAAGGCCTATTGAGGACTTGATAAAAAACAGCCTTGTTATTTTAGATAAACCAAAAGGGCCTACATCTCATCAGGCGGCATCTTGGGTCAGGGATATGTTTTCAATCAAAAAAACCGGCCATTCGGGGACGCTTGACCCTCATGTTACTGGTGTTCTTGTATGTTCTTTAGACAACGCGTCAAAAACAATGCCTTTGCTTTCCGGACATGACAAAGAATACATCTGCCTCATGCAGGTGCATAAAGAAGTTGATGAAAAAAAGCTTGTTGATACGATAAAAAGCTTTGAAGGGGTCATAACCCAAATGCCGCCTGTAAAAAGTGCGGTAAAAAGACAGAACAGACAAAGGAAAATAAACGAAATTGAAATTCTTGAAATAAAAGAAAACGATGTTCTTTTTAGGGTTGCTTGTGAAGCGGGGACATATATTCGAGTATTGTGCGCTGATATCGGCAAAAAGCTTGAAGTGGGTGCGCATATGGCTGAACTTCGGCGCACAAAAGCAGGACCATTTACAGAAAAAGATGTAATCACACTTCATGATTTAAGGGATGCTTATGAGGACTGGAAAAAAGATGGCGACGAGACAAAATTGCGCGAGATTCTTCTGCCTTTGGAGTTTGCAGCCAAAAAGGTGCCTAAAATAATAATAAAGGACTCTGCGGTGTCTGCTGTGTGTCATGGGGCACCATTGTCTGTGGGTGGGGTCTCAAAGCTTACTTCCGATATAAAAGAAGGCTCAACTGTTGCGATTCTTTCGCTTAAAGGAGAGCTTGTTGTTTTGGGTGAGGCGGTTCTTGATTCTCAATCAATATTGAAAAAAAGAAAAGGCATTGCATGCAATATAAAAAGAGTTGTAATGAAAGAAGACGCATATCCTAAGATGTGGAAGGAAAAATAAAAAAGGTGTATAAATGGCTGTTGATAAAAAACTTCTGGATGTGATGGCGTGCCCCAAATGCATGAATGAGTTAAAAGAAAAAAACATGTTTCTTGTATGCGCTAAATGCAAGCTCGCCTATCCTGTATTGAATGGCGTTCCTGACATGCTTATTGATGAGGCATGGGCACTTGAGAAAGCTGAGAACGCGGGATTTAAGCATGAGTTGAAACTTTGAAAGAATTATTCTTTCTTTTTTTCTTTATTAAAACTTAAACTTCCATCGGGATTACTTTCTAGATTTTCAGGAAAATAAACATTTCCTTCATCTGGAAAATGGCTTCCAAATACCTTGCTATTTGGTGTCTCGGTTTTTGCATATACCTTTATTTGCCCGGAGTTTTCTATGTGTTCGATAGATGCATCCTTACCCAATACAATATCTTTATTTCCGGCATCTAACTCTCCAATTTTGGAGTTTCCCGTTACTCTTACATCTGATCGATATTTTTCTGGTTTCGCATCAATATTTTCAACTGTTGAATTATGCACACGAACCTGACCGCCCTTAATTTTTTGAATATGTATATTTTCTTTACTTCCACGAATTTCAATTATTGGTTGTGCATTAACTTCTTTTGCATCGAGAGAACCAATTTCTGAACCCGGACTGGAACTTAAATAAATTTGTTCTACTGCTTTTATATTCGCTCCAGGCGCTAATTTCGTACCATAACTATGTACTTTTTCCTCAGCTTTTATATTTTCGGTATCACCCATCGTATTCTGACCTAGAACAATATTTCTGGCGTTAACTTCTTTTACACCCTCAATTTTTGAACCGCTAATACTTACATCGTTATCTCCAAAATCAAGAGGTTCCTCTGTGTTTATAGCTGCGGAATTGAAGTTATGAAAATTAGATTCTTTTGTAGCGTATTTTCTCGAATTGTTTTCTCTATCCACAGAAGAACCTGCTGGTGTGTAACTATTAACCCCGCCAACATGTTCTAACCCCTTTTCGGTTCCAATATACGCATTTGCTGCAGAGGCAGAATGATATTTGCTTGTTTTGCCTGCGTCTTTACCCAAAATAACATTTCCTATTTTTGCTGTCCAGCCATTGCCGAAACCACTTTTAGCATGCGATTCTGCTTCATTCACCAAAGAAGCATATTTGCCATCGTTAGTCGCCTTCTTATTATAGCTACCTTGTATGATTCCTAAAGAAAATCCAATAAGAACTGATGCTACAACACTTATAAACAAAACTAATGATTCAATCATTTTATCCCCTCATATGAATAATATAGTATAACTTCTGTGTTCAAGCCATATAAATAGTTTCTGCGGGGTTTTGTACAAAACACAGGAACAACAAATATTTAAAAAAACTATTTCCAGTAATTCTGTTATTGTAAAAACATAATCGTGTCGAGGTCGCTTAGCCTGGTAGAGCGCCGGTCTTGAAAACCGGTGGGGCAACCCACGGGAGTTCGAATCTCTCCCTCGACGCCACTACATTTATAAAGTTAATCTATTGTATATACACTACAAAATACTGCATCTTGTGGTCGCGCGGAATTTTTCTTCGTGCATAAATCGTTTCCATTTGGTGTTTCTGTAATTTTTGTAAAAAATTTACTACTATGTGAAAAATATGGCGATGGATAAAGAAATCATAAGAGTTATGGGTACTGACCTTGACGGAAACGCATCAGCAGCAATAGCATTGACTGCGGTACACGGTGTCAGCTACAACCTTTCAAGAGCTGTTCTCCATATTGGCGGATACGACCATAGGAAAAAACTAAAAGAATTCAGCGAAAGTGACTTTGAAAAACTCGAAAAAATAATTAAAAATCCTGTTGACTCCGGAATTCCTTCATGGATGATAAACCGGCAGAAAGACTACAAAACAGGAAATGATTTACACATCACAGGTTCTGACATAACAATGCAGCTTAGGGATGATGTAAACCGGCTAAGAAAAATACGCTCTTATAGAGGTATCCGGCATGAGCGTGGGCTTCCGACAAGAGGCCAGAAAACAAAATCATCTTTCAGACATGGCGCAACTGTAGGCGTTTCTAGAAATAAAGATGCAAAAAAAGGAAAGTAAAGTGATTAATTATGGGCGATCCTAAAAAATCAAAAAAGGCATATGCACGACCAAACAGGCCGTGGGATAAGGATAGAATCGAGCAGGAAAAAGAACTCATGAAAAAATACGGCCTTCGAAGAAAAAAAGAAATCTGGAAAGCAGAAACAATACTTTCTGATTACAGAAGGCGCGCGCGGGAACTTATCGCAAACCATGATGATACCAAAGCAGGCATTCTTCTAAACAAGCTTTTCTCAATTGGGCTTCTTGAAAAAAACGCAACACTTGACGATGTGTTAGACCTTAAGGCAGAACAATTTTTAGAGAGAAGGCTTCAGACAATAGCGGTAAAAAAAGAACTTGCAAACACACCAACGCAGGCAAGGCAGTTTATTGTCCATGGGCATATAAGCGTAAATAATCAAAAAATAACAACCCCTTCATATGTTGTAAAAATAGATGAAGAAAAAGACATTGCATTCGCTCAAAACTCCGGGCTTACAAAGACATTTATATTAAAAAAGGACAAAACACAAGAAATTCCAAAAGAAGTTCCGAAAAAAGAGGTATCCAAAGAAGTGAAAGAAGAAGTGCAAAAAGATGCTGTGGAAGAACTAAAAGAAGTTGTTGAAAAAACAACAACTGTTGAAAAAGCAATAGATGCTGTTGATTAATGGTGAATAAAAATGAATGAAGACATACCGCAAAAAAAGAGATGGACCCCACGATGGGGGCTTGTAAACATATTCAGCAGTTTCAATAATACAATTGTTCATATAACAGACCTTACAGGTGCTGAAACAATAGCACGGGTCAGTTCTGGCATGATTACAGACAAAGGACGGCTTCAGGGAACTGCATACCCTGCAATGCAGGCGGCAAAAAGAGCAGCAGAAGAAGCAAGAGAAAAAGGAATAACATCCGTTCATGTTCGCGTTAAAGCTCCTGGAGGGCACAAGTCAAAAACTCCCGGACAGGGAGCTCAGCCGGCAATCCGTGCACTTATACAGGGGGGCTTAAGGCTTGGAAACATAGAAGATATTACACCGATACCTCACGACAAAACAAGAAAGGCTGGCGGAAGAAGAGGCAGGAGGATTTAATCCATGAAAGTTAAAATGCTTGAAAAAAAGGACAATAAAGTAAAGCTTGAGATTACTGGAACAACACCTGCATTCACAAACATGATTCGAAGAACAATATTGCAGCATGTAAATATACCGGCAATAGATTCAATTGATGTTATCAAAAATACATCCTCCGTATATAATGAATCTTTGGCACACCGAATAGGTCTTGTGCCTCTGACATACAAAAGCGGAATGTCAACCAAAGAAGACTGCAAATGCAAAAATAAAGGTTGCACAATGTGTGAAGTAAAAATGGTTCTTGCAAAAAAAGGGCCTGCAACAGTTTATGCCAAAGACATAAAATCAACAGACAAAGATTTGAAGCCTTCAAACGGGGATGCAATAATCATAAAACTTTACGAAAATCAGGAGATAAATCTTGAGGCAACAGCAGTTATAAAAACAGGTGCAGATCATGCAAACTGGCAGCCCGCTGTTATCGGATACCAATACTTTCCTACACTAAAGATTTCAAAGGATGCAAAAAACATAAAAGATATTGTAAAAGCATGCCCTCATGACTTAATTGATGAAAAAACACTAAAACTCAAAGACCCGTACAAATGCGACCTTTGCAACCAGTGTATTGAAGCAGCAGACGACGGTGCGGTAACAATTGAGACTGACAATACAAGACACATACTAACTATTGAATCCATTTCAGGCGTGGACCCAAAAACACTTATGCTTGAAGCATTAAAAGAAACAAGCGAAAAGCTTAAAGAATTAGAGGCAAGCTTAAAATAATGCATAATAATGGCTACTGGCAAGCATGCAGGGGTACCCGAGCTGGCCAAAGGGGCAGGACTTAAGCAAAAAAATCATAATTTTAAGATATCCTGTG
>JAGLIP010000069.1 GCA_023142905.1 Candidatus Aenigmatarchaeota archaeon
TAGAGACAATGGGGCGACAAAAACAGTTCGGAATTGTTGATGAGGTTGCCAGACTTGTTGAAGAATGCGTCAATGTTTCACCAGTAATTGATTTCGCCCACATCCACGCTCGAACCAACGGCGGGCTTAAGACAAAAGAAGATTTTAAGGTAATCCTGGATAGGTTTGATGGTTTAGGCGTATCGCCCATCCACTGCCATATGACGGGTATAAAATATAGGGACGGGAATGAAAAACATCATCTTGCAATCTCGTCCTTTGAGCCTGATTTTCGGCTGTTGGCTGAGGTTTTAATAGAGAATTCCTATAATACGACGATAATATGCGAAAGCCCATTAATGGAACAGGATGCACTGCTTTTCAAGAAATGGATCACAAACCAAACAAAGCTTTAAAAAAGATACGAAATATAGTGTTTTTGTTGTGTGGGCTCGTAGCTCAGCTGGATATTGGGGAAACTTCTTGTAAGTTTTTCTTAAACCAGAAAGAGCACTAGGCTTCTAACCTAGGGGTCGAGGGTTCAAATCCCTTCGGGCTCGCCAATTTTTTCTTTATCCTCTTCTATTTCATCATTTAAAGGCATATCCCCATATTGCTCAATCTGAACTTGGCTTTTAAAAGATTATATCTACGCATTTCTTCCTTAAACCAACCCAAACCACTATAAGCCCTTTTAAGTTCTTCAATTAATTCTCCATCAGACAATACCTGATTGCAAAAATGACAGGGACTCGTAGATTCTATATCGACGGATATATTGTTTTTTTCCATAAAATATTGCAATGTATTTGCACCATCAAAAGAGATAATATCAATAATAAAATTATTTTGTCCTTTTTTTATCAAAGTTTTAAGAGATGTTTCATAAACATTACCTAAATACATTCCCTCACTTTCACAAAGAAAGTCGAGTGCAGCATATGATTTTCCATCAGGTTTTACCAATATGGTGGCCGGTTCTTGACAAAATAAGCTACACGAACATATTTCCTGAGCAAAATCGTCTTTTGTTAATATCTTTGTTTCAAAATCAAAGTTTCTTGCACGACCCGCAGGAATTGGTGGGAAAAACCTAAAAGATATATCGCCACTTTTCAGTCTCAATTTATGCTCATCCATTATTCTAGTTATAGTATTTAATTCTTTTTCGTTTTGATAACATTCAACAACATCCAAACCAGAACCGTGCAGATTATTTAAGAATTTAATTAATGGCTTCAAAGAAAGTTTGTAGTCTAAATCATAAGCAACTACAACCTCCAAATTTTCTGTATTCCCGAAAACATTATAATGCGCTTTTATAAAATTAGAAACATTTTTAGGGTCTACAAATTTTTCATGAAAAGAGTCAAGACTTAAGGCAAAACCGCCACCATATGCGTTCTCGTGATATTTTTCTTTTGTGGGTGGGAAGAATCGTAATTTCTTTAATTCATCGCGGTATATTCTATAGGGCTCTTTATATCCTTCATCTTTTAATTTTTCTAAAAAGCCCCCACATTCATCAACGCTGTTTGCAAAAAATGCGTTTGTGTTTATTTGATTTGGTTTTAGTTTGTTTATTTTAGCTTCTTTAATAGTATGTAGCACTTTTTCAAAATCCAGAAAAACTTCGCCCCCACTTAAAGAATATATAGAAATCCCTGATTTTTTTGCACTATTCATAATATTTGTAATTGTGCTTTTTTCAAGAGAGACATCACTATCCGGTCCGGAACAATTGCCGCAATGAGCACAAACAGCATTACATTTGTTTGTAAGTTCCAGATATAAATGATTAGGATTATAAACCGGCAGAAACATGGTGTTACTTTACAGTGTTAATTATTTAAGGATTTTTCTGAACTGAATGTGCAAAAAAAAGCAACCATAAACGAGTCTGCACTAAAAAAGTTTGATCCAAACGGCCTTTTAGCCACAAGAAAGCGCGTGCGCTTCGGTCTTTTGGGTGAACCATAGCCTTTTCGACTACGAAAAGGGTAGGTGAGTAATCCCTTCGGACTCGCCAATTTTTTCTTTAGAATTGCATAAATTCAATTATTTTGAAGTCGCAGAAAACCAAGCACTTAAGTGCGTGAATGAATGCGACTTTAAAAGCTTGAAACAGAATCAATTGTATCGCTGTTTCATTATTTTTCGCGAATTTCTAAGGGCAGGTCATCCGGGTCTTTGAAAAATGTCATTTTTTTGCCGGTTCTTATGTCTGAGCGCAGTGGTTCTGTTTCGATGCCCAGTTTGTTTAATTTTTCAATGGTTTCTTTTATGTTGTCAACCTCAAATGCCAGATGTCTTAGGCCGCATGCTTCCGGCCAGGCAAGTCTTTTTGGCGGATTGGAAAAAGAGAACAATTCAATCATAGTATTATGGGCATCAAGATATATGATTTTTGATTTTCTTTCCGGTCTGTCGACTTCACCAATAACCCCAAATCCCAGTTTATTTACATAGAAATCTTTTGACTTTTCAAAGTCCGAGACAATTATGGCTGTGTGGTGAACTCTGTTGAACAACATAGTTATTATTTCTCA
Source organism: Candidatus Aenigmatarchaeota archaeon (assembly GCA_023142905.1). GTDB lineage: Archaea > EX4484-52 > EX4484-52 > EX4484-52 > B79-G9 > GLR112. The sequence goes on from JAGLIP010000069.1 coordinate 2,529, forward strand.
AGAACCTATATATAACTATGAACCATGCAATTGTTGTGTTAAAATGAAAGGCGTGTATGTTCTTATTATTGAAGTAAAGAAGGATAATATTACGGCGAAAATTGGCGCTCTTGGCGTTGTAAACTTCCAAAAAGGCCTTTATGCCTATGTAGGCTCTGCGCAAAACAATCTTGAAAAAAGAATAACGAGACACAAATCCCGAAACAAGAAAAAATTCTGGCATCTTGATTACCTTCTTGACGGCAAAGAAACACGCGTTGTAAACGCATATTACAAAAACGCAGGGAAAGAAGAAGAATGCCAAATTGCAAAGAAATTAAGCGAAACAGAAACATTGATTCCGCATTTCGGCTGCTCGGATTGCAATTGCAAAACACACCTGTTTAAAATTAGGGACACACGCGTTGTTTTAAAACAGGGTTTAACCGAACTTAAGGAATAGACATATTAAATTTGATTTGGGACAAATATTATTGGCGGCATATTGTATGCTTTAATTTGGATGATTTCAAGATTGCGTCATTTCATTCCTAATCTCGAAATCATCTTAAAGGTATTTGTTCAATTGTTATATTGCCGGTGATGATTTCAAGATCGTCAACTGATTTATTCAGGGACTGAACCCCCTGTTTCTTAAATGAAGTTGTGAATACCCGATGAGCCGGCTTTAATTCTTACAAGAGTATATAAATCTGGCAATGCAAATTGGTTTGTATGTATGCTTTTGAGCAATTGAAAAAAGAGACGGTAAAGGTTTTAACGGCTGGCGGCCTTAAAGACATTATTGTTGAGATTCCTCCGGAAAACATAAACGCAGACCTTGCGGTGCCTTGCTTTTCAGATGCTAAACAATTAAAGAAAAGCCCTGTTGAAATCGCTAAAGAAATTGCAGAGAATATAAAAATACCTAAAGATTCTATTGTTGGCCGTGTGGCTGCACAGGGCCCATACATTAACATTTATGCGGGAGCGAAATTCTTTAAAAACGCAATAAATGAAGTGATAAAAGAAGGCAGTAAATATGCGCACAAAAAGCCTGTCAAAAAGACAATGGTTGTTGACATGTCTGCACCCAACATCGCAAAACCTATGTCTGTCGGGCATCTTCGCTCAACCATACTTGGCGACTCAATTGCAAGAATATACACATCACTTGGCTGGAAAGTAATCCGCGACAACCATATTGGCGATTGGGGAACGCAGTTCGGTAAGCTAATTTATGCTTACAAAAAATGGGGTGACAAAAAAAAGGTTGAGAAAAATCCAATACCTGAACTTCTTAAGCTTTATGTAGAATTCCATAAGAAATGTGAAAAAGATAAAGAACTTGATGATGCGGCGCGCAATGAATTCAAAAAGCTTGAAGATAGAGACAAAGAAAACACAAACTTGTGGAAATGGTTTGTCGATGTTTCACTCAATGAGTTCAGGAAAACATACAGCGAGCTTGATGTATGTTTTGATTTGTGGCTTGGAGAAAGTTTTTATAATGAAATGAATGCCGAAATTATTACTGAAGCGCTTAAGAAAGGTGTTGCAAAAAAAGATGGCGGCGCAATTATTATTGATTTCAACGACAAGAAGATGCCGCCGTTTTTAATACAGAAAAAAGACGGCGCAACACTTTATTCAACAAGGGACTTATCGACAATAAAATACCGCGTGCAAAAATTCAAACCCGATAAAATCGTTTATGCTGTTGGGGGTGAACAGGCGCAGCATTTTATTCAGCTTTTTAGAGCAGCGGATATGCTTGGATATGCCAAAAAAGAGCAGATGGTGCATGTAAGCTTTGGTCTTGTGTCGCTTCCTGAAGGAAAAATGTCAACGCGTAATGGTAGAGTTGTGTATCTTCAGGATGTTTTGAACAAATCATATGATATCGCAGAAAAAATCATTGATGAAAAGAATCCTGATTTGAAAAACAAGAAAAATGTTGCGATGGCTGTTGGCGTTGGTGCTATAAAATTCAATGACTTATCGCAGAATAGGATAAAAAACATCCTTTTTGACTGGAACCGTATGCTTTCTTTTGAAGGTGATACAGGACCATATCTTCAATACACACATGCACGGGGCTGCTCGATACTTAGAAAAGCTAAAATAAAGAAAGCGCCAAAATTTGAAATCGCAACAACAAAAGAAGAAAAAGAGCTTATTTTGCATCTTTCAAAATATGCGAATGCTGTAACCCTTGCGGCTGTAACCTATGAGCCTCACCACATAGCAACTTATCTTTTAACTCTCTCTCACAAGTTCAACCTTTTCTACCAAAAGTGTCCCGTGATTGTAGAAGAAAATAAAGATATCAAAGATTCACGTATTGCTTTAGTATTTGCTTCAAAACAGGTAATTTCAAATGGGCTTAAACTTTTAGGTATTGATGCTGTTGAGGAAATGTAAAAATTAACTTAATTCTCTTTTTAGAATTTTGTGGGCATTATTTAGCTCTTTGAATTTTTCAACATTTCCTGTTGGCTTGTCTGGATGTAATTCTTTTGCCAGGTCTTTATATTTTTTATTGATTATTTCGAAATCATTTTCTTGTTCGTCTAAACCTAATAATTCGCGCGCTTTTTTTCTGCTGACATCAACATCAGATTTTTCGCTAAATGCACGGATAAATTCCTCAATTGTTTGTTCTTCAGAAATAAGAGAATTAATTTCAAGTTCTATTACTCTAAATACAAGGTATAGATTGTCTACGAATTTGTTTTGCGTATTACAGCTATAATGCATTCTATGTCCTAATAACCACCAAGTTGCAGATGCTTTGACTTTTTTTATTGCGATAGGTTCTAGCGGAATTTCTGTATCGTATTCACTAACGCCGATGTGTTTTAAAAGCGTCTCAATTTTGTTCTTAAATTGTTGTGATTTTCTGCTACACGCAACCTTTGTAATTACGGGATTTATTTCGTGACCTTTTATTTTTATCATATAATTCAACTTTTTTATTTTTTGATACACTAGGTGCTGTCTCATTAACCACAAAA
>JAGLIP010000007.1 GCA_023142905.1 Candidatus Aenigmatarchaeota archaeon
CTTGCCATGTTGCGTATTTTGCCCAACGGTCTACACGATATTCCGTATAATCCTCATCAATTAATACCTGATTCTTTAGAAGCCATTCAGGCGCATTTCCTTCTTTGATTTGTTTTTCTGTGTATAGTGTTGTTTTCCCGTTGTTTTCAAGAACAATGATGCCTACTTGTGTTGTGTAGAACTTTGTTACAAATATTGTCGGAATATCGAGTTTTACCGGCGCAAACCATACGGGGCTTCCGCCATTATCATGGGCGAATACTGTGTCGCCGTAAGTGAAATAAGGATGTGCTGCCCATAATTTGAATCCAATATCTCTTATTTTGCCGGTTAATATTTGATATGCGAATTGGGGTAGTCCTTTTCGTTCTTCAGAGTATTCTATTGTCTCTTTTATCTTTTTTCTGTCTGAAGGGTTCTGGGCGTTTACAATAATGTATGCGGGGGATGGTTCTCCATTGTTTGCGAAACGGGTTGGCTCATAGGCCATGACCCAATAAAGAGTGTTATTTATCGAATAAATTCCGTCCCAGTCAGTTGAAAGCCTCCAACCGGTTTCTGTTACCATTGTTTTTGGAACCTGAAGTGCATATTCCTGAGCTACAATTCTCATGTCTTTTATGTCATTCCATTGAATTATTGTTATGTCTGATGTTTCTGTGCTTTCGTGCGTTACGCGGGTTATATCATTCATGTTATACCACCCAACTTCCATGGGTGGTGCAAAAATAGCTGCAAGCACACCAAGAAACACGAGAACCAATGCTGTTGCGGTTATGAGTTTATGTTTGGGCATTTTTATTGTTTCGATGCTGTCTTTTGCCAATGATTCTTTTATTGTGCTTATCTTTATGTTTTTGAGGAGTCCGGTTAAAAAAAGCCGTGCAATGACTGCAAAGATAAGCCCGCCTAAAGGACTTACAGTTATGATGATAACGCCTGCAAGCCAGCTTAAAAGAAGATCCCTTATGATTCTTTTTCTTGTGAATTTACATATGAATCCGAATATTGCAATTCCGCCTATAAGCAAAGCCCAAACGGTATAGAATCCTAAGAACCCGAGAGAGATGAATAATTCAGACCACATGAGTCTTATCTTGTGCGCAAAGGTTTATATTTGGGATGGGTGTGCGATGTATGAATGATGTCATTTGAAAATAATATTCTGTATGGCGAATGCCAATAAGTTATTGTTTTTTAGAATTCTGCGGATTGTGTGAATTATAATTTAGTTATGTGTAAATATATGCAAAAAAAGAAAAAGGCGGGGCGATTGACAGAATCGCCCACATATAATTAACAACTTCCTGTGGTTGCGGCTGTGGCTGTTTCTGATTCGTCAATAGTTTGGCCGCATATTTCAGGGGCATCATTGAAACTGTTGCATATAAGTGTTTTTAGCTTTTCTGATGACCATCGGTAATCTGACATTGAAAGCTGCATATCATTCAAGCGAAGATGTTCTGAGCCGCCAACGCCGTTTTTTTCGTTTAGCGCTTTTTCGGCTGCAAGAAGTGCCAATCCTTCGTTTGTGGCGCAGGTTTCAATTGTGGATACAGAAACACTTACGGAATCTGCTGCATCTTTCCAGCAGGTGTCAAGATTTGCTTTGTTGCAGTTCTCTGCGATGTAAAGTGTATAGTCCCAGTATTTGTCAGGATTATTTTCCCATACACACATCTGCCGCACATTTTCTTCAACTTCGTATTTGCCGTGCATGGAGCAGAAATCACCTACACAATATGTCTCTTCTTGTCCTGCGTAATATTCTGTTCCGTAGATAACCCAATGTGGTTCAATGTTTGCAACGCTTGAAAGCATTTCTGCAACCGGGGCGGTCAGTTTGTTTGCCTGCATTCCATATGGGCAGAAAGACATTGTGTAGACTTCAAGAGTTGGCTTGTCTGCTTTTGGGTATTCTGTTGGTGCTGCCGCAACAGGTTCTTGTACCTCTTTTGCCTGTGCTTTAACTTCGTCTATATTCATGCCTTGTACGAAAAACATTTTACCGTCTAATGACAGGTAAGATGTTGCTTTTTGTGCTTGTCCGTTTGCGGTAACTGTCAGATTAAGCGCATAAAGGCCGTTGTTTTCTTCAATATCGTCTATATCCAGTTCCACTTCGGGGCCTAAAAGAGACGATTGTATGAATGTTTCTGCAAGTTCTTTTGCAGCTGTTTCATCCAGTGCGTTTGAATTCGTGTTTTCATTGCCGGGCATTGCAATAACGGCAATAAGAAGAATCGCAAGTATGCCGGTCGTAATTTTCCAGGGCATTGTTTTGTCTGTTTTATTATTTGTTTTTGCTTTTGTTTCCTGTTTTGCTGCTGTTTTTGTATGTTTTTCTTCTGTTGGTTTAGCTTTAGCAATTGGGGTTTTTCCTTTTTTTTTGGTTTTTGATACCATAATTAATACCTCCATTTTAACATTCGCTGTTTGTTATACATGTGTCGCATTTTGATAGTGCGGGAACCGCTTCCCTGTGGAGCTTGCATAGCAGGCCTTCTTGCCTTATGTTTTTGCAAAGATCGCACATTATGTGAGAGTCAAATGGGCTTTTAAGTGTTGTGAGGTTTCTTGCCGCATCTTTTAGAGCAATATTTATTGTTTCGTTTTCAGTAAGTATCTTTATTTTTGTTCCCCTGAATTCTTTTTTGTATTGGGAAATTGCAGGCTGCGTTACACCCATGAGTCGTGCTGCATCGCTTTGTGTGTAGTTTAATGTTTCTGTAAGCTCTTTTGCAATGACGGCCCGTATTGCCGGGAAAATATCATTTACCATGATTTCGCAGAAGGGTTTCATAAGTATCATTAATTGTTGAGTTTTATATTTGTTTTTAATATGTGCATCCTGTAAGTTTTGCCAATGTCTGAAATGATTGTGTCCCTTCAAGTAATTGCCCGTTTATAATCTATGAGGGGTATCCGCGAACACCCGCGGCATTGCATTCAGTTGTTTTTTCAGTGCATTCCATATAATTTATGTATTGGAATTCGTCTTCAAACATCTCTTTTTGATTCTGGCAGTGAGATTACCAGTATGCGCCGTATAATACTGCGTTGTTTTCTGTTAGGCACTTTGCGAATTCTGTTTCGCTGTTCTGGCTTATTGTGTTTCCTGTAACACATCCACTTATGATGAGTGTTGCGGTAATTGCAAACATTATTTGTTTATTCATTGTATCACTTGTTCAGTTCGCTGTTATGGCTTAGGTAATTTTCCATTTCTTCCTCTTTTGGAGGTTTTCTTGTGTTGCGCCATATCAACCATGAGAAAATACCTGCAAGGGGGACAAGAATTACAGAATTTATTGTGGAGAGTATTGCAAGTATTGTAAATGCCGTAAGAATAGGATATGTTTTTTCAATCATTTCAAGCAGGGATGTTATCATTTCTGTTTTTTCGGTATCAAGGCTTAATTCCTGCGATTCTAATTGAGCATCTATTTGCTCTTTTGCACTTGCATCAAGTGTTTCAAGGTTGTCTTGAAACGAATTTATGCATTTTGTCCTGTCGGTTTCTGAAAGGTTGCCTGTTGTTTTAAGAGTTTCTAAGTATATCTGCCCCATACCATCTATATAGGCATAGGATGCCTGTCTTTGCTGTTCTTTTATGGTGTCTTCCAGGTTTGTCAGGTCATCTTTTGTGATGCCCACGGTTGTTTGCAGTATGTCGTTTATGGTGGTATCGACATATGAAGAATCGCTATCAAGCACTGTGTAGACACCGCATGCAATTATAACTGTCAAAATAAGAAATAATTTTGATGCCGCATGCGTGCTTATCTTGTATGCACTTATTTTTTTGTATTCTTCTTTGTCGTTGAATGATATGTATAATGCAAGAAAGACACCGAGGATTAGCCCTAATGATAAAAAAATTGAAAGAAGGCTTATTTTTGCAATGGCGAGTATAAATATTGATGCAATTGAAGGCGTAATTAAAATTGAAAAGTCAATGTCTTTTGCTTTTATCGAATGAATGCATATTATGGCAACGGATAGTGCCATGAGAATTAGGGATAAAAATAAATAGCCAAAGCTTATGTTGGTATATCTTTCAAAAGACAGGCCTATCGGCATTAATATGAGATTTTTTGTGATTCCTGCAAATGATAAAAGAATGATTGAAAGTACCATTGTGATTGTGCTTGCAATTATTGTGGGGATGTTATCGTTTATTTTGACCACCGTTTCTTTTTATGGAAATTATATTTTTCGGGCGCGTTTGCCTCGGTTTCTTTCTGTTTTTTGTATTCGTTGATAAGACCAGTTACTTGTGCTTTTATTTTTGCTATAAATGGGTTTGCGCTTTTTTTAGGGGGGCTATTATAATTTTTGTTATTGGCGTATTCATTAGGTGCGGGAATCCAAAGATAATAGATTATGGCGCCAATTGAGACAATCACGAATAATGCCAAGAATACTGTTTTAATTAATGATGATGTTTTTGCAAGGTCTGCCTGGCCGTCTGTGACAATTGCCCGTATGTCCTGCATCAAGCTGTTTATTTCCTGTTTTTTGTTGTATGCTGTAAGGTAGTCGCCTGTTGAGATTGCTTCAAGCGCTTCTGCATGCAGTTTTTTTACGACATCTAGTTTTGCTTTTGCGGTGGTTGTGTTTGAATTGTTTAGTTTGTTTATAAGTATTTCGATATTTTTTTCTGTATCAGTTATGTCTGTTGTAAGCATGTTTAATGAGCTGTTTATGAGCCTCTGTTCTTTTTCACCCGGCGTTATCTGAAGCGTCATATTTTTTTCCTGTGTTTTTTCAGTTGACACTATTTTGATTGTTATTATGTGGGCTTTAATACCTTCTGTTTCCGGAACATTTATCTGCACTGTGCTTTTGTTCTGTTCATCAACTGCGAGAGTTTCTTTAAATTCGGTTATCGAGTACCAGCTTTCCCATGTAATTGTTTCAGGTGCGATAATGCTTGCGGTAATGTTTGTTATATTTTTGTATCCTGTGTTTTTCACGGTGAATTCAAAAGATTTTGATGTTCCCTGATCAACAAAAAAGGGTTCCGGGTTTTCACTTATGTCTATCTTGTATGCACTTATGCATTGGTGGTCTACAATTACGCCGTCATCGCATGATATTGCAGTACACACACTATTTGAGCAGTAGTCTCCGGATGAGCAGTCTGAATTTTGGGTGCATGTCTCTTCATTTGATGAGGATGTTGTGTCTGATGTGCTGTCATCGTCATCATCGCTGCTTGAAGTTGTTGTTGTGACATTTGATATTACTGAAAAAGATTTGTCTGATGGCTGAACATCGGCGGTAATGGTTGTAAATGTTCTGTTATGCAATTCGCAGTCTGAAAGTGACCCGTCAAGTGCGTAATACCATGTTCCTGCCTGAAAATTTACATCATTTTCGTCAGAGTTGCTTGCAGTATAATCAAATTCATGAGAGAATTCATTGTCTGTTACAGTGACTGTTTCGTTTCGGCTGTATGCTCCTTTATATACTTTGATATTTACTGTTCCTGAAGTGCATGATGATTTGTTTCCTTTGAAATACGCTTCTCCGGCTATGGTTATGTCCTGCCCTATTTTTGGGTTTTCAGGGGTTACATTCATAGATTCGTAATAAATCCATGTAGAATAATATGTTCCAAGAGAGCTGTTTGTAATTTTGGCGACGGCGGATGTGTTTAACGGACTTGACGCTGTTATAGCGAAATCAAGGGTATAATCCTCCGGTGCAGGGAATACAAATGTTACAACTCCGTTTGTGTCTGTTTTAGCTGTCTTTGTGCCCGCACTTCCTGTAAGCGTTACATCGCCAAGATATACTTTTCCCCCAATATCATCAAGAACAGTTATCGTTATTGTAACATTTTCCTTGTTGTATTCATATATATTGTTTGTGTGGCCCGCCACGGTAACTGTTGTCTTGTTGGCGTAATTGGATATGTAGATTGTCTGTGTATATGTTGCTGTGTTGTTGAACACATCTGTTGCAATAATTGACAGTGTTTTTGTCTCTGGCGTCTCTCCTGTCCATGAGAAGCCTATTTCGTATATGCCGGAACTGTTTGTTGTATTTGTTTTAAATGTTCCGCCGTTTGTAAGATTGGCATCTACAACCGCGTTGCCTACAGAGTTATTGTTTTGGTCTTTTAGAGTTCCTGAAATATTTATCATATCGGATGTTGTAAAATAATTCCAATCAACTGCATCCGGGTTTGTATCCCATATTAATGTAACTTCGTTTTGAGTTCCGTTTCCGTCATAGAAAAATAATTGGTCGGTGACATCAAAATCAATATGTTTTTCGTATATTATGGTTCCGCTTGAATTTTCTTTTACTATTAATTTTATGCTGTATTCTCCCATAGTCGCATTATTTGGAATTAACCAGTTGGTGATGTAATTATATGCTGAGCTGTTTATGTTGACATTTGTTGTGTCGTTTTTAATCCATACAACGGTGCTGTTTGGATTATAGAGGGTTAATTCTATATCTGCAAACGACTCGTTTATGCTTGTTATGTTTGTTTCGTATGTTAGTGTGTCGCCGCGATCATGAATAGCTCCTGCAAGGTTTGTTACAGAAGCATTTGCATCAAGTGTTGTTGAATATAATATATTGTGGTTTGTTGTTCCTGCCGAAAGTGTTGAAATATTAAATATTGCCTTGGTGTCTGTCCCGTTGTCAACAACAACGCAGTTGATTCCGGAAATTGTGCATGTGGTTGTTATGTTTCTTGGTAGTATGTATTCTGCGGTAACATTTGTTACAGTCCATGCGGTCGGATTTTCAAAATCCAGATAAATTATTGCATTGTTTAAAGCATAGACTGTGGAAGTTATGTTTTTTGAAATACCTGTTGTATTAAATGTGATGTTTACTTCTCTTGCACCGGATGCTATGTTTCCATTTGGCGAGTAGAGAATTGCGAAATAAACGGTTGTGTTGTCTTTCATTACAATTGTTGTGTTCATCAATTCTGTTGTGTTTGACACATAATTCGTAGTTGTGTTGTTTGCAGCAATCATTATTTTTGTTATGTTTTCCTCATTGGTTGGCTCGGAAATAATCAGCTGTGTAAGTGAATCATGCAGATATGCCTTTCCTGTGACTGCTGCTGTAAATGTAATATTTACGGTATTATTTACATCCATTGATGTTATGTTTTTATACCACACACTGCCTAAAGAGACATTGTTCCATAAGTTTGTCGAATATATTTTATTGTATTTTGATGCGGTTGGTGTTATTTCAAGTGTTGCATTCCAGAAAAGTATTTCGCCGATTGAGTGTATTGCGCCTGAAAGTATTTGGTTTGTTATTGAACTTGTGTATGGGTTGTCAAGGGTTGTTCCTGCGTGATTTGGCTTTCCGTAAAGTATGTATTCTTTTTCTATGTGCTCTGCAAATGATTTGTTTTCAATTGACTCTTTTTCAATGTTTAAAAGAAGTGTGTTTTTTGCAATTAAGATTGAATTGCCAAGAGTTGAGCCTGAAGTTGCATGTGTTAATATGTTTTTTGTTATGAATTCTGCTGTCGGCCATCTTGTGGAATAAGGAGCAACAACAGCGCCTGCCTGCTCATTTGAGATGATGCTTACAGGAAATGAAACGCTATTGTTTGCATTCGTATTTGTCCCTTGCATCCATGGGGAGAATACAGTTCCTGAAACTCTTCCGGACTCGGATGTGTCGCTTAGAAAGAGTGTATCTTGTGCGGAGCCTATTGCGGTAGAATTACAGATTACTGATGATGCATCTTCATTGGAGGCAAAACAATTGCTGGTATTGTACATGGAGTGGATATTATAGTCAACGATATTTGTGCAGAAATAAAATAGTGACTGGGGCGTATCAAATGCAGTCTGTATCTTTGTTGCAGTTGGTTCACTGCCGGGTTTTAGGTAATTATAGTTGTATGTCGGGTTTCCTGTGAATCTTGAAAAGACATTGTCTGCGTTTGCGGAGCATGTTTGGTATGCGTTTGAAACTGCGTATTGGTCTTCGGTCCAGCCGATTGTTCTTCCATATAAATTCCATGCACTTGTATTGTCTTTTCCGGTAATTACTCCCCAAGCCACATCAACGAATGGATCGCTGTCTAAGGTCTTTAGCATGTCACCAACGGCATCAAGAAGCTGGGGTGTTGCGTTTTTAGGATGAATTACAAGAAAGACATAATCCGGAGCGTGCGATGCTATTGTTGTGTTGTAATATGCGACATCTGTGTCGTCAAAATAGACAATTGCTGAATTGTTTGCAAGGGATGTATTGATGCTTTGTGCTGTGTTGTCAAAAGAACCGTCGCCATAAGATGAGTTGCCTGCACCGGGCGTAAGAATTACATACGGTGTTACCGCATATGCATTAGGTGCTGCAATAATAATTAGAATAGCAAGTAATATTATTATGTTTTTCGGCATACTTTCGTTCCTCGCATTTCATAAGTTTTATCTCCCCAAATTAAACTTATTGCGTGGCAATTAATGTTCTTTCAATATTCTTTTATTAGTTTTATAAGATTATCTGTTGCGTGAAATTTCCCGGCGGACACTGCCTATTACAGAACCTAATCTCCCTGAACCTTTTCCTGTTGCCTTGAATTTGTTTTTCTTTTTGATTGTTATTATTACAAAGGCCATGATTATGAATGTTATTATAATATATGTGTTTGTGCTGTTTGCTGATGTGCTTGAGAATGTAAAATATCCTGTGATGTCGGATAATGTTTCTGAAAGGCCATCTGATTCTGCTGCTGTAATGCTTTCGGCAGTTGTGATGTTTGTCTGTATTTTTGCGGTGAATGATGCTTCTTCATGAAGCTGGTCTGATGTGAGCTGTATGTCAACGAAATAGTATTTCTTGCATCCTTCATCAATGCAGTCGTATTCGGGAATGTTTACAAGAAGGTCTATTGTCTTTTTTTCGCCGACTTTTATGGTTTCAATCATTGTCGGGATAAGTGAATACCATGTTGTTTGAAGACCGACAACATTGAATTTTACATTTGTAAGGTCAACCTGCCCTGTGTTAAATATTGTGAGTTCTATTTTCTTTTCTTTGTCAAGAAAAACATCTGCTGTTTCAGGAACTAAAAAAGATATTGATTTTTTGTTTTCTGTTGTAATAAAAAATGTTTTTTCATATTTTGAGAATGGGACTTTTTCGGCAATTATGTTTATGCTGTGTTTTCCTGCGGTGTTTGGTGTATTTATGAGAAGTGTGAATTCTCCGGATGCTCCTGTTGTTGTCTTACCTGTAAGACTTGTTCCTGAAATAGCGTATGTTACTTCGGCGCCTATAACGCCATTCCCTTTTGCATCCAGAACGCGACTTTCCAATGTTACAGGCTCTCCTGAATAGACATCTGTTGCGTCAAGCGCACCTTCAAAAAATATCCCCATTTTTTCCCCAACCACAAAAGCGGATAAGTTGGTTACATTGAACTCGACAAAGTTTGCTACAATGTCTGTTTTTACGGGTATTTTACTCCATGTTGTAGAACACTTCCTGCTTCCAAAATTCCATAAATTGCATGCGTATACTTCAAGCATGTTCTCGTTTTTTACAAGGGCATCATTGTATGGTATCTGCAGGTATGCCTTATCAAACGGAAGACCGAATTCAATCACAACAAGCTTTGCGATATTTATTCCTGAAATCCCGGGATTGCCTGTAAAATAGTCGTAGCGGATAGGGTTTCTTGAACTTGATTTTATGTCAACGCCATCTATTATTACCTGCCATACTTGGGGAAAACGCATCTTTATGTCGTATTCTCCTGCTTTAAGGGATTCGCTGTAATCTCCAAGATTGTTTATTGATAGTGTTTTTTCAGTATTGTTGTTTGTGAATTTTATCATTGTGTTTTGTGATGTGTATACATTTCCTGTTGGATCTGCGAGCCTGCCTGAAACAGACAGGACAAAATCTACCTGAACTTTTTCAGTGACTGCCGGTTTGTAATTTCCATATGCGACTTTAGCATAAAGGTCATAAGTAACTTCTTTTTCATCCATTTCAGGAATAAGGACTGTAAGCACATAATAGTTTGAGTTTTCGTCATATGATAATGCGTTTACCGGAAGCTCTTTTGTTATTCCGTCGCCTGTAAGTATTACGGTAAAGCTTGTTGCTCCAAGACCCGGCAAGCTTGTTCCTTTTTCATGGACTTCTATGTGAATTTCCTGCTCTTTTGATGTGCTTAAGGAGAGTTTTGTTCCGGGTGTTGGTGAATGCATAACTGCGATTAATGCCTGATTTACACGAACGGAATTGTATGATTTGTCTGTGATTGTGTGATCCTGTCCTTCACTATCAGTGTATTTGGCTGTGATTTCAATGCTGTAAAGGGCTGCGGGAATGTCCTTGTTTGTAAGCTGTGCTTCCAGAATCCATTCCTTTAGATTTGGGTCGTATTTTTTTTCAAGAATGTCTATTGTATACCTGTTGTTGTTTGTATCAACAAGAGTTGCTGTAAATCCCGGATCTTCTTCAACCTTGACTGCAACTCCGTTTATCTTTAGTGAAAGCCGTATGTTTTCAAGAACGCCTGTAGGGTATATTGTCGGCGCGTTATCATTTTCGGGGCTTGTTATGTCTAAGGTCATCTTTTTTACGATAAAAGGAATTATTTCATTTGTATAGGTTCCATTTTCATTGCATTCGAAGTTTGCCTGATATGTTCCTTCCTGCGTTATTGTGTATCTTCCGAGATATGGTGCTGTGCCTTCATTAAGGGTGATTAATTGTATATTTGCGTCTGGATCGGTTACTTGTACTGTTGGGGGTTCTGAAGCATTGCATTCAAGCGTAAAGTCCATTTGCACGGTGCTTGATTCAAGCCATATAGGGCTTTCAGGGTCGATTGCTGCCGGACCGAAGGCGAAAGCATTATTTATCGAGAACATAAAAGATAGGACAAGAGCCAAGAGTAACAATTTTCTTTCATTCATGCATATCTTCCTTAAAACAATATTGATTATTTTGTAATTGGTTTAAAGCATACCCAATAGCTTTTTCAATCCAATAAACCTTGGCGGTTCGTATGTTTTGCCGATAAGTCGCGCTGCGAGGCGCTTATATTCGATAGATGATGCGGCATATGGGTTTTGGGCAACAACCGGGGTTTTTTCGAAAATACTTTTTTTGATATTTACATCTTCGGGTATTGTTCCTATAATCGGCGCTTCACACATCATCTCAACTTCCTGTGGCGTAAGCTCCCATATGGTTCCTTGTGCGCGGTTTACAACAACACCTAGAAGATTCTTTTTCATATCCTGTGCTACTCGCGCTACTTTTACGGCATTTGTAACTGCCGGTATTTCTGCGTTTGTAACAATGATGACATCATCGCATGCATTAAGAACCGCCCGTGAGTCTTCATCAAGCCCTGGGGGTGCATCGACAATTACATATTTATTGGGCAGGCTTTTAAGCGCGATTCGAAGCTTTGAGACTGATGCGTCAAGAGAATTAAGGTCTATTGCAGATGGTATTACGCGAAGGCCTGTGTGGTGCATATATGTGGCACGCTCAGCATCTATATCGCCTGTAAGTACATTCTGAAGGCTGTTCGGGAATGAATAGAAACCCAAATGCATACCAAGATTGGATGCGCTTGTGTCCGCATCAACAACAATTGTGTCTTCTCCGAATTGATGAAGAGCAAGACCAAGATTTACGGCAGACACGGTTTTTCCCACGCCACCTTTACCTGAAACAATACCAATTATTTTAGACAAGTGCACCACCCAAAAAATATTTCATGAAAACATGCGCACGCATATTATATAACTATATTGATATATTGGACTATATAAAACTATTGCTTTTCTTTTTTGCTCTTTTTCGCATCAACATGCTTTTTTAAGCGCCTGAATTTCTTTTTTTCGCGTATAACAAGAAATGCCATGACAAAGAAAACAACAATGGCGATAGTGTTTGGGTTGTACTCTAAATGCCTTTTGATTTCTTTTATTGGGGCAGCGTTTGATGTTTGAAATACGGCGTAATTTTTTTCATCATCTAGTATGTAATATTCTAATGTGGCTTTTTTATCGGGGATGGAAGATGTGTACTTAAGTGTTTTGGTGTGTGGTTCTTCGGCAATTATTGTACCTGTCTTTAATGGTTCTATCCGCCAGCCAATGTATGTTTCTTTAGGGATTATCCATACATTTTTTAGTGTTTTGTTGGTTGTAAATGTTATATTGATTTCGTTTTTGTCCGCAGTTGTGCCGAGAATTGTCAGATTTAATGTGCTGTTTTTGTTTAAAGGCATTGCAGTAAATGTTATGTCGTCTAAGATATCTATTTCGTTACAGTAATATGCGCGCATTTTTGCGATTATGTTTCCTTCGATATTTTGGTGGAACCAATAGTTTCTAAATGTGTATGCTGCTCCTGCTTCAAGTGCTTTCGAATCACTCCATGATGTGTAAAGCAATGTGTTGTTTTTGTAGAAATTAACCCGGATGAATGCTGTGCACCCTACAGAGCCTGTGTTTTCAAAAGAGGTTATTATTTCCTGAAATCCGGTTGTTTGTTTTGAGTAGTTTATGTAGTCTGTTGTTGTGTGCAGTACATCATCTATATTTACAACGACGGGCATTCCGGATATTGCGGGGATTGAGAATATGAAAATAAATAAAGCCATAACATATGCGAAATTCATTTAATCACCATTAAATCAGCCCGAAGAACCAACTGCTTGCAGAACATAACGGGATGTATGATTTTAGTGTTATTTTTCCGGTGTAATTGCCTACAGTTTCAGGGTGGAATTTTAGGTTTATTTTTGCTTCGTCTCCGGGCTTAAGCATTATGTCTTTAGGCGCGGTTATAAATGGGCTTATATTCCCTTCAATTTCGAATACTGTTTTTGCTTCTACGATATTGTTGTTTTTGAATTCAAGGAATTTTGTTGAGTTGCTTGACGGCGGGAGCCTTCCGAAATTAACTGCATCTGAATCTCCTGAGACCCCAATAGGTGTTGCTGTTGAATTTGTGTAATTTATGACTTCTGCCTTAATGGGGTATGTAATTGTTTCCTGATTGAAAAATATTTGGGGATTTGTGAATACTATTAATATGCTCAAAGCAAGGATTGCACCAATATATATTGTTGGGTTTTTGAATTTTTTGTTCATTAGTCCATCCTCCAGTAAATGTAGAGCCCGATTAAAGCCATTATTATAATTATAAACCACCAAGGCGTCTCGTTTTTGGTTTTAACTTCAGGAATGTCGGGAATTATTATCTGTGCCGGAATATGTATTGTGCTTTCTTTAGTCGCACTTCCGGTTATATAGTTTACCGTTGCTTCTGCGCGGTAATTTCCTGAGTCAATTCCGTCAGGGTTATGCCAATATCCGGAGATTATCTCTGTTTTTCCTGGGGCTATGCGCTTTATCTGGCCGGCTGCTATGTTGTCTTTTACAACACCGTAGTTGTCGAATATTGTTATTTTTTCAGGGCTTGCGGATATTGTTGTTGTTCCTGTGTTTTTGAAAAGAACATCAACGCGAACCTTTTCTTTGGCATTTCTTTCCGCCACAAAATCAATTATTGTGCCTTCCCTGTAAGCGGGACCCGGTATCTTGAATACAAACACGAACCGCGTAATTCCGATGGTTGAGATGCTTGTGCCTGCACTGCCTTCTTCTTGTATTACCGGCCTTAGGTTTATGGCACCTGCATGGTATCCGGGTTCTGCGTCTTTAGGCACATGAAGAATAGCTGTAACTTTTTGATTAAATTTTACCGTACTTCCGTCCGGCAGGTGCACAACTTTTTGGCTTCCGGGAGTTACAAGAATCGGGTTTTGTGGGAATGTAATCCATGCGGATATATCTTCCTCTGATGATTCGGAAGGAATGAATGTATAGTATGTGCGCTTTTCTGTCCGATACATATCCATGTGAACTGAGATGTATGAAGTGTCTACAACGAGGGGC
>JAGLIP010000070.1 GCA_023142905.1 Candidatus Aenigmatarchaeota archaeon
TCCCAACACCGGAGCAACTGAAAGCGGATGGCTGTGCAAAAGCAAAAACGCCTTTCGCATGTGCCGTTTATCAAGCTCTCGTTTTATTGTTGAAAGCGAGCCTTCAAGAGCGTCGCTTCTGCCTTCCTGTATTTCCTGGGAATATTTAGTGGTCTCAAGTAGGTCAAGCAATTGCTCAATATTTTCCGCAGATGCCGCGCTTTTAATAAAAGCCGTCTTCAGGTTTGCGCCCGCACCTATAATCATAGGCAGTATGTCTTCTTTTCTTGAGCCTTCTTTTTTCATTACAAGAAGTGTGTTTATGTTCAAAAGATCGATCTCATTCATAAGGAATGTTTTAAATACGGACGCATTTTTTGGAAGTGCTTCTGCAATCAAAAAAAGCTCATTGTAATAATTAGAATCAAGAAGATTTTCAATATATGCTAATGTTATCCCGTCTTTCGGTGCAGTGTATGATTTCAAATGCGGAAAAACGCGCAAGATTGAAGAATCTGAAAGTATGTCCTCTATTGATTCTTTTTTCAAAAGAGATAATAATACCTCTGATGATAGATTACAGCCCGGCATAATTGCCTGCCTTATCTCTTCTTCCTCAACACCGGAATAAAAACCACGGAGAACTGTCTTTAAATTCGCAATATCCAGCCTTAAAAAATATTCTGTAATGACTTCTCTTGTAGCACCTTTTGAAATCCGCATGACTTTACTATAGCTCTTTGAAGCATTTGCATTAAGCGCAAGCTCTATCAAATCAGCGCCTTCATGTTTTACGGCAAGCTCATCAATCTGCACCTTATATTCGCCATCACCCAAAAAATGCGATACTTCAGAAGGGGTCATTTTCAAAAGCTTAGGATAATCTTCAGGTACAATAAGTTTTGATTTCATGACTCTTACCCGTGCATTAAGATAAGGATTCCGTGACAGCTTAATTTTAGCAGTTTTTTCAGCATTTTTTAATTTTTTCATAAAACAACACCAAACATACACTTATTTGAATAATATCTCCGCAGTATCCTTTAATGTCTCTTTTTTCACAATCTCAAGAAGTGTTTCAAAGCTATTGTTAATCCGTATTGTATTGTCTGTATTTTCCACAATCACGCCGCCAAGCATGTCTTGTTCAATGACTTTAATTTTTGTTGCTTTTTTCACAAACAAAGCATCTTTTTTAGCGGCATATACTATTGCCGCGTCGCTCAATTCACCTAATGACTGCTTCAAAAGAGATTCAACAAGAGGTTTTCTTGTCTTGTCATCTAAAGAAGCAATGCGCTTTTCAACTGTCTCGTAAGTTTCTTCGATTATATCCTTTTTTGCGTCAAGCAATGGTTTTTTGCTTATTATTTTTGCTGAAGCTGTCTCTTTTCGCTCCAATGCGCCAATAACATCCTCTGTTTCTTTTTTCGATTTCAAAAGTATTTCATCAGCTTTCCTCTTTGCTTCCTGCAATATGGCTTTTGCTTCCGCTCGTCCCTCGTCTTCTATTGACAGAGCATTTTTTTCCGCCGACGCCAATATCTCTTTTGATACATTTTTCAAACTCATATTATCATCTCTTACTGCGATTCTTGAAAATAATGCGTCCCCGAACTACGGGGACTTCTTTTTTAAACTCGCTTAAGCGCCCAAAATCATGTACGCAATAACGAATCCGAAAAGAACTATTGTTTCCGGAAGAACTGTCATTATAAGTCCTTTTACAAACAACTCTTCTTTTTCGGCCATAGCACCGACTGCTGCAGCACCAATGTCTTTTTCTGCAATTGCCGCCGCTATTGCGGACAACCCTATTGCAAGAGCCGCTGCGATTGCTGTTACTGGTTCTACCATTTCATCACCTCAAATTTAACATTAATGAACATTATTCTACTCCTTTGCCCCGAAAGGCATATATCTTTTTCCACCGCCATGATAAAACTTCATAAAAAATTCAACATAATGAAGCCTCATTGAGTGTATAAACGGTGAAAGCATACCAAGTATTATCGCAATTGCGTGTCCTATCGTAAGGATAAAAACGCCCATAACAGCACCTAATATTCCGGCACTGAATGCCATTGACGCCATCTCATTTACAACAAGCGCAAGTATTGCCGATGCAAGCCCTATGGCCATAAGCCGGGAATATGAAAGTATATTTGCAAGTATTGACGGCAATTCAAGCAAGCCCCTAACACCTTCACCGAGAGTTATCATTACAACTGCTAAAATCAAAAGTGCGCCTCCAACAGTTGGGTTCACAAATGCATACACAGCACCTCCGGCCTGCAATACCATCCAGCTTGCTTTCTCAAGCATTGCCGCTTTTATGCCATGTGCCTTAAGCTCATTGTAAAAGCCAATTATAAGCCCCATATTTACATGAACAACACCAATCAATATAGATATTGTCAAAAGGCCCACAGGATCATGAAGCCTGTGAAAGATAGGATGTAACTCATAGCCGAATATATGTTCTGCGCCAAAAAATTCTCCGAAAATATACCCAAAAACCGCAGTCATAAAAGACGCAAACATCATAACCGTTAAAACAGGCTTAAGCTCTTTTGAGTCAATCCGACTCCGCACCGCCCAAAAAATAAAGAATGTCAATATACCATACCCCAAATCCCCAAGCATAAAGCCGAAAAATAACGGGAATGTAAGGAACATAAAAAATGTCGGATCCACCTCAGTGTATTTTGGAAGTGAATAAAGCCCCATAAAAAACTCAAACGGCCTTACAGCTTTTGGATTTTCAAGTTCTGTTGGAGCACCCTTGGTTTCATTAGATTTTTTAATATATATTCTTTCATCACTTGCACTTGAAATCGTTTCTTTAAGCTTTTCATACTCTTTTTTTGGAACCCATCCGTCAATTACAAACGCGTTCTTTGTTTCTGCAAATCTTAAAGGAGCTTCACTTATCTCAAGGTCGCGCGAAAGTGTTTTCTCCTGATCAAGCACAAAGGATGCATAGTTTTTCCCGAGAGTATTAAGCTCGCTTTCAAGTGTTTCTTTCTTTTTTTGAAGCTCTTGTTTCCTTAAAGATATTTTTTTAAGAGCATCTTTTGGCTTTCCCTTAAACTCGCTTACACCGTCAGTATTTATCTCGGTAAAATCATATTTTAATAGAACTGCCACTACCGCATCAGAGGTTTCTTTTTTGGCAAAAACAGAAATTATTTTTTTGCCTTTGTAGTCTGCTGCAAAAACATCCTGCTTATCTGTTATGGATGCTATTTCTTTTTTCAATACAGGGATATCTACAGAATTTTTAAAATATCCCGTAAAATGAGCTAGCGTATTGTACGAGCCAAAAACCGCCCAATCAAGGCCAAGCGCCAAAACAGGGCCCGCAATATCTTCTTTTTCACAAAGTTTTGACAATTCCCCATCAATATCTTTGATTTCGTCAATGCGGGACACAACTTCTTTTTCTATTGTTTCTATTGCAGCCTCATTATTTTTTATTATTGGCTTTTTGCTGTTTGATTTTCCGGGCTTTAAGATTTTAAGGTGTGATTTTATAGAACGAAGCTTTACAAGATTTCCTGAAAGCTTTTCTGCATCTTTTGCAGGAGTTCCTATATCAACAGCATCCTCTTCAGCTCGAATATAATCTTCAATGTGCAAAAAACCAAGTTTGTGCAATGCAGAAACAGTATCTCCCCTAACAGTTTTAGGCCCGGCAATTGTTATTTTACACATATCTTTTGGCTTAAGCAAATATACCACACGAATTTATTTTTTTATATTTTTTATGAACTGAGAAACAACAGACTCTGATGCTTTTGGTATGTTTTCTCTAGCTTTTTGAACCATCTTATCCGCATCATTGCTGCTTTTTTTAATTATTTCATCTTTCTTTTTTGCTATTGTATTTTTTGCAGCATCTATATTTTTTTTAGAGTCTTTTTCTGCAGAAAGTACAGCATCATCTATAAGTTCCTGTGCTTTTTTTCTTGCTTCAACTATTATTTTATCTTTTTTCTTCTGCGCGTTTTCTTCAATTTTTATTGCTTCTTGTTCTGTTTTCTTTATTTCAATAAGTATATTATCATTAGCCATAAATACCACCTATTAACAAACATTATTTACCAATTATTTATCATTAAAATTTACCATTAAACTTAAGCCTTATAGAAGAACAAGGGCTTTATTTTTAGTGTGTGTCACTTACTATGTCAAATAAGCTTATAAAGCTTATCTCTATAATCAATATATATCTATATATGTCTATATATAAACGGCGATATTTTCATGGAAACAAGAAAAATACAGGCAACTGGCGGTGGGGGAACATACATCGTATCCCTTCCGAAAAACTGGATAGAAAAACAGAAAATAAAACGAAAAGACCTTTTGAATGTCTTTGAGCGCGAAGACGGAGCACTCATCATCATCCCAAACACGCAAAAAAGCAAGATAACACGCACAAAAACAATCAGCATAAAAGAAAAAAATTCACAATTCACAACAAGAAAAATCATAAGCGCATACATAAACGGCGCAGACACAATAGAGCTTACAGGAACAGCTAATTGGAAACAAAGAAAAACCTTGAAAGAATCTGCAAAAAAAATGCTTATCGGTGTTGAAATAACCGAAGATAAAAACAAGATGTCTATTCAGTGCATAATAGATGTATCAAAACTTTCAATAAAAAAAATTCTTGAAAAATCATACAACACAACAAACTGGATGTATGCCCATGCATTCACAGCATTTGAAGAAAAAAATACAGAACTTGCAGAGGATATTATTGAAAGGGACAGTGAAGTTGATCAGCTTGTTGTGCTTGCAATAAGGCAGCTTAATTCAGCTGCAATGGATCCGGCATTTGCAGAACTCATAGATATTTCAGGCTTAGACACACTGTATTATCGCGCAGTTATTGACTATGTAGAAATAATGGCCGACTGCTGTGTAAACATTGCCTCAGCAACTCTTAAGATGCAAAACACAACAATCCCGAAAGACATGAAAGAAAAAATAATCGCAATTTCAAAGAAAGTAAACAAAGCATATTCTGATGTTGTATATGCTTTCAAAAACAAGGAAATCGTCCTTGCAAACAATGCAATTGAGGATGCAGAAGCAACAGAAAAAGAAATATTTTCTGCTGAAGGAAAAAGTATGATTCTTGCAGACAAACGGCTTCGCGACAATCCGGAAATAATAGGTGTTGTTGCAATAATTCTTGAAAACTTAGGGTACATACTTCATCTTTCAAGAAGCGTTGCAGAACTTGTGATTGACAGGGGAATAAACGATAAAGAAAATTGAAATTTTAAAAAAACCACCCCATAACCATCAGTCCAAAAATAACAAAAAATGCAGTGGCACATAAAACTTCTATCAAACGCCACTTCTTTGTGCCTTGGAGAATATCTGTTATTGTAAGACACATCCATAAAAGGAAAACATATCCTGCCATAAGCGAAAATATTGAGAACACCGGATGAGACCATGTGCCTATAAGCTCCCCCGCAATTTCATCAAAAACAGTAAA
>JAGLIP010000071.1 GCA_023142905.1 Candidatus Aenigmatarchaeota archaeon
CTATAAGCTCCCCCGCAATTTCACCAAAAACAGTAAATATAGCAACAAAATAAGCAAGTCTCATCTCTTGCATGTTTGTGAAAAGTATAAATGCCAATAAAAGCCTAAAAAGAATTATTCCCGGTTCAAGCATAAATCCAAGCCACATATAGTCAATGAAGAGTAGCACAAAAAAGCTCGTAAATACAATCTTGTTTATATGAATAAACCAGGATGCCGAAGAATATTCTTTCTCAAAGACCTTCCAGAAATTATAAGATGCCCAAAAAATCGCACCATACCCTGGAAGAACCCATAATGGAACCCCCCCGATAAACCCGCCAAGATATGTAAAAAGTCCAAAATATACGCCAATAATTTCATGCACATAACCCACAAACGATGCAAGAATAAGAAATACTTTCCCCCTTAAATCGCTCTTTTTCCAAAAAAGCCACCACAACAAAGCAAGGATAATTGTTGCCGTAATGTCATCCTGTGTCTGCCTAAAAAATATCAGAATAGATAATATCGCAACAATAACAAAAGCAAGAAAATACTTAGCATCTTCAAGTACAATATCTTCTGTTTTCTCAAGGCGTTTTCTTATCTCAGATAGTTTAATCAAAGAAACCATAACGCAATTATACCCTACACGGTTTAAATAGATTTTACAGGTTATTTAAGTTTATTAAATAACTCATCAATCACCTCACCATCAAAACCAATAAGTGGCCTAAAAACCGGAAGTTCGACTTTTTGGTCATCAAATTTAATTTTATCAAAAGTCTCGCCGAGAACAACTGCTTTTGAATATGTTTTTCGCGCAATCGCCCCTATCTTGTTGTATTTCTCATTCTCTTCAACCACATATTTAATCTCAAATTTAGGGTCATATTTCAAAAGTATTTTTTTTATTTTCACATCAGATATTCCTTTTTTTAACACAGGAATAATTTTGCAGCCCCGTTTCATAATCATATAAGCTGCAGCAACAGAATAAAAATCATCTTCAAGATAAGCAACCGCACTTCCTTCAACACCTACAGGAAGCCCACCAGCACAATTAATTTTTTCATCAAAAATATAGGACTTATCACCCAAAACTTCAACATATATTGTCTTTTTTGGATTCGACAAGTCAACTTTGTTGCCGTATTTTTCAACAACCGCAGACCCAAGTTCTGCCGCAAGCTGTTGGCTTGTAAATTTGTGCTTGCCTTCTCGCTTAACACGAATTGCAAAAGTATCTTTCTTTTTGAAGTTTGATGCAATTTTAGTAACCTCTGTTACCATCTCCTGTTTATCTGTCAAAACTTCAACAGCAAATGAAAATGAAGACAGGCCAAAAACCCGATTAAAAACTTTAGCTGCTTTTTCATAATCAGCCACATTTACAAAAATACGGGTTCTTGCAAGCTTTAACTCATAATCAATACCATTATAACCAAGAAGGGCTTTTATGTTTGATACAAGCTTTAACAAAAATCGTTTTTTGACCCCTTCTGATTTAAGCCAAAGTTCTCCGAACCGCAAAATTGCCAACGCCATTTTAATCCCGCAATACTTCCTTAAACAATCCGGTAACATCTATAATTTTTGAGGGCTTTCCTTTAAGGGTACCCTCGTCAACAACAATATCGGAATTGTTTTTTAGTTCAACATCAATATCCGAAAAAGATTTTGGTGTTTCTTTTCCGGAAATATTTGCGCTTGTTGTGATAAAAGGAATATTCGCAGCTGAAACAGCATCCTGAAATTCATGCAAAATCATGCGAATCCCAACAGAATCCCCTAAAGAAACCGCATTTAGAAATTGCGAATCTTTTTTCCGGACAACAAGGGTATATGCTCCCGGAAGGTATTTGTCAATATCTTCTTTTTCACACACAAAATTATCAAGAATCCATTTTTTTGACGGGGCAATAACAGAAACAGGCACATCTCTTTTCCTTTTTTTTATGATGTAAACACGGTTTACAAGCGACGCATCTTCTGCATTGCAGCCAATGCCATAAACCGTATCTGTCGGGTATACTATGATTTTTGTTTTGATATCTGAAATGGATATATCATTTAGTTTTTTTTCTACCATAGGCTTCACTTAATGCGCGCTCAATTGCATAATTTAACCAGCCAACACTTAAAAGCTTTGCTTTTAGCCAGTCTTCGGTAAATCCTTTTGAAAAACAATCGCGCATATAATTCTCAAGTTTTACTGCGTCCGTATGTGCTTCATGCACTCCATAAATCTAACGCATACGGAAAATAAGGTATTTATGCCTATAGAAATAATAAAACAAACAAAGAATAATCAATAAAGCTATTCCCCCAAACACCAAAAAATAATTAGGTTCGTTTGCGTTTTCTTCTTTTAGAGTTTCTATTTCTAATTCAAGTTGAGCCATTGCAGTTTCAGAAGGAATATCGCCAAGCAAAACATTGTCTTTTACAGCGTCAAGAAGTGCCAAAAGTTCTTGTCTCTTATTCTCACTTATCTGTGCGCTGTCAATTTTTCTTTCTATTTCTTTCAGGCGCTCAAATACAGTTTTCGTAATATTTTTTTCTTCAAGTGATATGTTTATTTGCGGCGCCTCAATTATATTGACTTCTTCAATAATGTTCAAACTCACATTCTCTTCAACATCAATTTCCGCAATGGGTGTGTAAATAGTGATTGATGTCTTTTTTGGGCTTGATGACACACAATTTTGTGCCTCAACATATGTACTGCAATTCCTATAAGTATATGTTCTTTTCTCTTCACCTAAAACACAGGAGGACCACCCGCTCCAGCCAACAATACAATAATTAACTTCAATTGTCTGATTTGTGGTTGAATTCATGTTGCCCGCAGTATCGTTCGCATAAATTTTGTATATGTATGTGCCAGGTGCGATTCCCGTTTTGTTTAAGTAACACTCGTTACCAAAAACATTCATTGTCTCGTTTTCACCCGTCCACTCAAGAATACAGGTATCCAACGGCTCAGACAGAGTAGCGTTTATGTAAAAATAGTCATTATTTGTGTGATTAGTAAGATTAATTAAAATATCTGGAGTCGTTATATCAACAGCAAAATACACTTCTTTAAACCCTACATTGCCTAAAGTGTCGTTTGCAAAAAGCGCGATGTTATTATTACCCCCAACAACTGTAATGTTTGTGATATTTCCGCAATCAATTGTTATATTTACGGTTCCGTTCACCGAATACGCGCACCATGCAACTTCCTCATCAAAAGAGAAATTCAAAGTTATATTACTCATGCCATATGTTTTGTTTTCCGGTGAAATTATTGTTATATTCGGCGCAATTGTGTCCGTTATGTTTACATAAAATGTTGCGTTTGTCGTAAGATTAATGTCGTTTACCATTATTAAAACCGATTTCTCTGTAACCGTTGTTGTATAATTAAAAATAAGTATTGTCCCGTTTACAGTTATGTTTGTGTCATTTACAGAGATAAACAACTCATCGCCGTCAGGGTCTGTTGCATTAAGCGACAAATCCACAACCGTCTGATTCTGCAATTCCTGTAATATGTTTGACATGGTTACTACAGGTGCCCTGTTTAAATCAAGCACATTAACACTCCAGGCAATCGAAACATTATCAACCCCGTCTGTGCCGTTGTATTTTATTTCATAAACAGACGAATTGTCAAAAGTCCATGAAATATTGAACTTATCCGTTATCTCATTTTGTAATGTCTCGTTCACAAACCAGTTATTTGTTGTCGTATTTCTAGATGTCGTGATATTGAAAAAAGAAGTTTCGTTTTCATTCACAGTAACATCTGTTACCGGATTAAAATCAGTTATATTCAGAGGAACATCAAGAATTGTTACATTCCATACAACTGCTGCAGTACCATTCAGATTTATTGCGCGTGCTTCAACTAGCATACTGCCGGAATCAGTAAGATTTGTCAAAAGCGTGTAATTGCTATTATTTGTACCAACAGGAACTCCGTTTTGATACCATAAATAATTTACCTCTTGATTAGAAGACACAGTAAAAAACACAGATTCTGTTTCATTTATTGAAAAATTTGTTGAATTATCAGAAGTTATATTATTGTAGGTATAGTTTAGTTTAGGCGGAATTTCAATACTTTCAATTGCTGCAAGAGCATCTATTCTTGAAAAATTCTTTGTCGTGCTTGCATCATAAATCAAAACACCTGTATCATTTAACGCTTGTTCTATCTCATTCGGCCTCGGTACTGTATCCCGTAACAGCCGATATGCCTGAAGATACAAAACATACGCTCCGGACACATGCGGTGTTGCCATTGATGTACCGTGATAATTAGCATAATTATTTCCTATTAGTGTGGAATATATTGCGCTTCCAGGCGCAAGAAGCATATCGATAAAATTTGACCCCCGGTTGGTATAGTATGTAATTTTATCGGCGGCCGTTGTACTGTCTTCGCCATAACTACCTACATTTGCATCATACACAGCACCTACGCGAGTAGAATTCTCAATGCATGCCGGAGAGGAAATTCCGGTATCATTCGCATCATTTCCGGTTGCAACAACAACAGAGATGTTGTTTGCGATTGCAGAATTTATATAACTGGCCATAGCACTTTCAAAACCATCGCAATAAGAATTATATTGCACATCGCCACCAAGGCTCATGCTGATTACAGAAATATTATATGTTGAAGCATTTGAAACACACCAATCAATAGCCGCCATAACATCACTATCATAACCGGAACCTCCGCTATCCAAAGCTTTTAGCGCTACAAGTTTTGCATCCGGAGCAACACCCATAACTGTCCCGTTTGCAGCGATTATTCCCGCAACATGGGTTCCATGATTCTCATCATCTTTAGGATCAGAATCACCATTAACATAATCATAGCCACCGACAACCTTGCATCCCGTACCAAAACACCCACCCAAATCAGAATGAGTATAATCAATACCTGTATCAATCACACACACAGTCTCGCCTTTGCCCGTAATGTTTGTATCTAAAAACTGTTTGTTCCAGACATCATCCGCATTTATCAAAGGAACGCTTTGCTGAAGAAATGCATGCACTTTTTTGTCTTCCTCAACACGCAGAACATTCGAATCGCCCTCCAATTCCAAAAGCATTTTCTTAGGTATTTCCGCAGAAACGCCATTGATTAAAGAAAGATCCCATTTAAGTTTTCCCGATTTTTTTATTTTTTCTTCAATCAGCTCTTTAGTATTTATTTGTTTTTCTAAAATTCCAAATAATCCTTTTTTCTGTACTTTGGGCAAATCAACAAAAGTGATGATAACTTTTACCGTGTCTTCTTTCGATAAATAAAGAGATGAATCAATTTTTTCAGAAACCGGCGCATCCACGATAGGAATAAAAATAAGTGCAAATACCACTAAATAAAAAACAATTAATCGCATAATGTTTTTATAAATCCGATATAATAAAAAATATACCTATAACTTATGGCGAACCCGACGCGATTTGAACGCGCGACCCCTTGCTTAGGAGGCAAGTGCTCTATCCA
>JAGLIP010000072.1 GCA_023142905.1 Candidatus Aenigmatarchaeota archaeon
CCCAGGCACAACCGTAACAGAATAACTGGGTTGTAATTCATGGCAAAAATGTTAATTTACGAATACCAAAATTAACAAACGGGGGGTATTCACGACCAGAAAGACCCAGATGCCCAAAGAGGCATAATAATTAAGAGAATCAAGTCTATTGGGGGGCTTGAAGAGTATGCTGGCGTGTTTGGCGCCTTGATTACTAATTTCTACGAAAATGGATTTGCAGGTGATTGCTCTCTTTTTGGCGAGAATCCAAATACGCTACCTTTTGTCGCAACAAAGGATATTATTAATCCTGCTCTTGTCGAAGGAGAATTATATGTAGAATCAGGCCTTTCCGATGGGGTATATTGACTGCCCGTTTCAATCCTGAAACAGATTGTAATTTATACGAAGAGATTGTAAGACAAATGCTACATGCAATATACGACCCTATTGACTATGATTCTCTTAAAACGACACCATAAATCCTAGTTAAAAACTAGGTCACAATACAAAATTTACATTTTAAGAAAACACCACATCATATAAAATTTTACCCCAAAATAATATCGTGATTTTTAATGTCCTTTAGATTTGCCCATATTGCCGATGTGCACCTTGACTGCTTCCGCGAGCCGGAGCTTAAGAATTTAAGCACAACAGCATTTATTCAGGCAATTGATGCATGCATTGAAAAAAAAGTTGATTTTGTTTTAATTGCAGGCGATTTGTTCAACACCAGCATGCCTGATGTCTCAATCTTACAGGAATCTGTAAAGCAGCTTAAAAGGCTTAAAAACGCAAACATCCCTGTATATCTCATTGCAGGCTCGCATGACATGTCAAACTCAAGCAAGACTTTTTTGGATGTGTTGGAGGAGGCAGACCTTTTTGTGAATGTGGCCAAAGGAGAATCTATTGGTGATAAACTGCAATTGAAATTCACAGTTGATCCAAAAACAGGCGCAAAAATTACAGGGCTTTTGGGTAAGAAAGGCGGGCTCGATATTGAATATTACCGCGCGCTTGACCGCGAATCGCTTGAAGCAGAAACAGGCTATAAAATATTCATGTTCCATTCAGGTTTAGAAGAATACAAACCGGAATTCTTAAAGCATGTAAGTTTTCTTCCAATATCTTTGCTTCCAAAAAACATGAACTATTACGCCGGAGGGCACATACATACTGTGTTTGTGCGCGATGAGCCTAGTTTTGGAAAGATTGTATTTCCGGGACCTACATACCCCTGCAATTTCAAGGAGCTTGAAGATTTGGGGCAGGGAAGCTTTTTCATAGTGGCCGTTGATGATTTAGGCAATACACTAACTGAAAAGCAGGACATAACGCCCGCAAAGGTAGTCTCTAAAAAATTTAAGGCGGATGGAAAAAGCGCGAGCATGCTTGAAGATGAGATTAAAAACTGGGCAAAACAGGCAGTCGTTTCTGCTTGTGTTGTCCTTCTTCGGGTGGCAGGAACGCTTTTAGAAGGAAAGCCAACGGATGTATCTTTTTTTGATGCGTACGAGATATTAAGGCAGAAAGGTGCTCTTCTTGTCAAGCGCAATACCGCAAAACTTTTGAGTCGGGATTTTGAAGAAATAAAAGTTGATGTTTCGGGAAATCTAAAGGAAGTAGAGGCGCGCATAATAAAAGAGCATATTGGAAAAGCGCCGGAAAGTATAAAGGATGAAGAAGGGCTTGTCTTAACCTTAATAGATACTCTTGATACCGAAAAAAATGAGGGTGAGACGAACACAACCTTTGATGTGCGCATGAAAAGTGCAGCAGTTAATGTATTTGGATTAAAAGGGATAATTGATGAAAACTGAAAAACAAATGCTTGAGGGAAATATCTGGAAGTTCTACATATACTCGGCTGTAGGCAGTTTAATCTTTTTGTTTGTACCTATATTAGTCATATTTTTTCAGGCAAAAGGGCTTACAATCACACAGGTAATGAGCTTGCAGGCATTATTTGCTTTAATGGTTGTAATTTTAGAAGTCCCAACAGGTGCTGTTGCAGATATTCTCGGGCGAAAAAAAACAATAACATTAGGAACTATTTTTGTTGGTTTAGGTGTGGCGTGTTACGCTTTTGCAGAAAGTTTTTTAGGCTTTGTTTTTGCAGAGATGCTCTTTGCAATTGGTGCCGCCCTTGCATCCGGAGCAGATACAGCCATACTTTACGACACACTAAAAAAACTCAAAAAAGAAAAGCTTTTCACAAAAATTGTTGGGCGCACAACAGCAATTGGTTTTGTTGCATTGGCAGTAGCATCAATTATAGGAAGCCAGCTTTACACAATAGACATTCATCTTCCGATGCTTGCAGCAATAATTCCTGCAATCATTGCAGGGGTTGTAGTATATTCAATGCACGAACCTACTAAGTACAATAGCAAAATAACTATTGAAAATACAGTAAACACCATGAAAAAATCTCTTAGGTTTGTTGCAACACACAAGCAGGTAAAATGGCTTGTGCTTTATGCATCCGCATTTCTCGCGTTTGACAAGGCAATGTTCTGGCTGTTCCAGCCATTTTTTGTTTCCGTTGGTCTTGGAGTTACATCTATTGGCTGGGTATTTGCTGTCATGAGTCTTATTGTTGCCGCAGGGTCACTTGGCGCCCACAAGATTGAGGATGCCATAGGTGAGAAAGCATCGCTAATTCTTATGCCTGCAGTAACAGTTATTGCGTTTTTATTCCTTTCATTTGAAAATTTATATTGGGGGGTGATTGCAGTTATTTTGGGCCAATTTGCCTGGGGCTATAGCACTCCTGTTATGGGCGAGTATGTAAACAGGCATGTTTCTTCAAAGAACAGGGCAACTGTGCTTTCGGTGCAGTCGCTTGCAATGAACCTAGCAGCTGCTGTAACTCTTCCGTTTGTCGGTTACATTGTTGATGTGTATTCATTGTCACAGGCGTTTATGTTAAGTGCGTTTTTGCTCTTTTCAATCAATATAATACTTTACATCGTGAGGAAACTATCATGAAAATCAATTCCGTAACACTCAAAAACATCCGAAGCTACACAGATGTGAAAATAGATTTTAATAATGGCGTCACCCTTCTTTCAGGGGATATCGGCTGCGGGAAATCAAGCATTCTTTATGCAATTGATTTCGCACTTTTTGGTCTTCGCCCCGGCTCAAAATCAGATGACCTGCCCGGAGCAGCACTTTTGCGGCATGGCGTAAACGAAGGAGCAGTAGAACTTGAATTTTCACTCGACGGCAAGGATGTCAGGATAAAAAGAACACTTGTGCGCAAGAACGCAACAGTATCTCAAAGTACAGGAACAATTACGGTAAACGGAGTCACAAAAGACTCAACTGCAACAGAGCTTAAAAGCGCTATTTTAACACTTTTTGGATATCCGGAGAAACTTCTTCGGGCAAACAAATCTCTTCTTTTCAGATACACCGTATACACCCCGCAAGAACAGATGAAAGAGATAATATTTGAAAAAGAAGAAGATAGGCTCGATACTTTAAGAAAAATGTTTGGCATGGACAAGTACAAAAGAATCGCAGATAATGCTTCCAGATTCGCGCTTGAGCTTAGACGATTCAAATCAAGGCTTGAAGGCGTGTTTTTAGACCTCGCACAAAAACAAGGCGATTTAAAAACCGTAAAAGAAGAAAGCGAGCTTATTGAAAAAAAGTTTGATTCCTCAAAAAAAGAGTTTGAAAAGATGAATTCTTTTTATTCTGAAAAAAAGGAATTTTTAGAATCACTAAAAAAGAAAATAGATGATCTTCAAAAGATAAAAACCGAAAAGGATGTCTTAAAAAAAAGTGCCGAAATATCTGAAAAAAGAAGCGTTGAAATAAAAGATGAATTAAAAACACTTAGGGGGGAGCTCTTAAAAACAGATGAAAAAGAGCTTAGCTTAAAGCTTTCAAACATCGAAAAAGAAATATCGGGCATTGATTTTAAAAAAGAAGAGCTTAAAAAAGCGCAAACAGAAGTGCGGGAACTTGAAGGCAAACTGCGAGAGTGCGATACGCGCAAAAAAACATCAAACGAACTAATAGATAAAATTACAGCCATTGATTTATGCCCTACCTGTGGGCAGGGCGTTGATGCATCCTACAAGCAAAATATCTGCGATGCCGAGACTAAAAAAATCATTAATTTTGATAAAATACTTAAGATACATAAGGAAAACCTTATACTAAAAGAGGCAGTTGTAAAGAAGCATACACTTGAAATTGACACAATACGGGCAAAAGAAAAAGAGAAGATAACCCTATTGCATTCCTTAACAGCCTTAAAAGATATTCGAAAAAACACATCATTAAAGGAAGATGAGCACCAAAAAATACTTGATGAAACACAAAAGACTTTGCATAAAATAGCCAAACTTAACAGCACGGTGAAAGAATTCGATGCGTTTAAAACGGAATTTGTAAAAAAAGAACAGGAACTTGAAAAACTGCGCGGTTGTCTTGTTGAAACCAAAAGTGTATCTTCTAAATTTGAGCAGGCGGCAATTGATTCAAAAAAAAGAATTTCATCTATTAAACAAGAGGTTTCGTTGAAGCTTAAGGCAAAAAAGGACTGTACGGTTGTTTCAGATTATGAGAACTGGATAGCATACACTTTTATCCCTTTACTTAATACAATCGAGAAGCACATGATGGCTGTAATCCAGCAGGAGTTTAACTCGCTTTTTTCTTCCTGGTTTTCTGTTTTAGTTGAAGATGAGAATTTGTCGTGTTCAATTGATGATAAGTTTTCACCCCTCGTAATGCAGAATGGCTTTGAAGTGTCTTATAATTTCCTTTCAGGTGGGGAGAAGACATCAATTGCGCTTGCTTATCGTCTTGCTTTGAATAAGATTATCAATTCATTGTCAGAGACCATACGAACCAAAGACTTACTGATACTGGATGAACCAACTGATGGGTTTTCAACGGAGCAGTTGGATCGGGTCCGGGATGTTTTGGATGAGCTTAAACTGAAGCAGATTTTGATAGTGTCGCATGAACAGAAGATGGCTAACTTCGTTGATGATGTTATTAAATTCAGAAAGTCAGGTGGGGTTAGTGAGGTTGGGGGATAAAAACATAACACCAGAATGATATAGTTCTGTATATTTTTGCACAGAACTTTTGGGATTTTATCGAGTCGCTGAAAGCGATTCGGACGGAGCCGTCGCAGTGTCAAAATCACTTGTTAAACTCCTGTAACCAATAGCATTGATGGTTGAGCACTACAGGACCCGAAGGCTCGAGGAGCGGAAAAGTCGACGGCTGAGGGCACATTAATGATTGAGTTCCATAAAATAGGTTACAACATTAGATTCTTTTTCAAATAATATGTCATAAATTATTCCTTTAAGATATTCTCCTTTTATAGGTTCCACTCTAACATATTTGTTGCCAAGACTATCTGTAGTTATATTAAAATGTGGTATGTATCCTACCACCAGATTTGATTTATTATTAGATGATTAGTGAGATTCCATACCAATTTCACCAAATATTATGTTAAACATCAATTG